>JANLTD010001007.1:0-4159 GCA_031362765.1 Acidobacteriota bacterium
TATACATTGACAAATTGGAGCGACGTCAAATATTGGGCAACGCAGCGGCGGCTCGAGCCGCATCAGGTCGCCGGATTTATTCGGCAGGAATCGATTTTCGACCCGCGTGCGAAATCCGGTGCAAACGCTTACGGCTTGATGCAACTCTTGATTCCGACCGCCCGCGCCGTCGCCAAAAAATACAACGCGTCAATCACCGACATCTCAGCCGAAACGCTTTTCCAACCCGCGCTTAATATCGAACTCGGGACGGCTTATATCCGCGATCAATTCGACAAATTCGGTCGCGTCGAATTTGTCGCCATCGCCTACAATGCCGGTCCGGGACGCGTTCCGCAATGGACGGCGAGCCTTCCCGCCGAGATGGACGAATTTGTCGAAGCAATTCCGTTCAAGGAAACCAAAGGCTATGTGCAAGGAATTATTCGAAATTCGGCACAGTATCGCAGACTTTACGACGACAACGGCAATTTCAAAGCGAATGTCGGTTCGCGTCCTCTGCGCGGCGAAATTGATTCAAAACCGCGCGAACAATTCACAGCCGAATTTCCCGAAATCACGGTTGACGACGATCCGAAGGGGGAATAAAGTTCCAAGTTTCAAGTTTCAAGTTTCAGGTTGCAAGTTAAAAGAGAAATCTAACTTGGAACTTGAAACTTGGAACTTGGAACTTTTACCGCACGTCAAATTTCAACGGCGTAACCGTCGCTTTGGCTTCTTCGTTGTAATAATCGTAAACGGTTGACGCCGGTGTTTGGGCGTTGATGCCGTAGCGCGGTTTGAATTTGAAATTAAACTTTGTGCCGCCGGCTTTTGACCACATGTACAAAACAATTCGATCGGGCAAAACGTCGTAACGGCTTAAACTCCAATCGGCGTCCATCGCCGCTTGCAGAGATTCGCGTGAAACATCCGCGCCCGGCGGCAGACCGATCTCCGCAAGCAGCATTCCGTAGCCCTGAAAACCGATGCGTTCCGCTTCGACCGAGCAATTTATTTCCTGCATGATCACAGCCTTTTGGCGGTCGCATTTGTAATCGAGCCGCAGGGCGCGCGATTGATTAACGGTTTGATTTGAAACGTCCGAATCCTTCCAATCAATGTAATGCGACGCGACAAGCTGCGACATCAGCGCGGAATTTGACGCGGATCTCATCTCGATGCGGTTTGCCGAAGCATTGAGTTTCCCGGTCAGATCAATCACTACGGGCTCAATTTTGTCGGGCGTGATCGTGATATTCTGAAAAGTTTCGCCGTTGAGCGAGATAGCAATCGAATCGTTTTGCGCCGCCGGTTTTGTTTCCGATAAAGTCGCCAAAAAAGCGTCGAGAACATTGATGGTCGTTTGCGTCGAATACCAAACGCCGTAGCGGTCTTTGTTTTTGAGCAAAAACATCGTTGCTTTGCTGATCAGTTCGTTGTTCGTCGTTCGTTGTTCGTTGTTCAATTTTATGAGAAGCTGCAGGGCGAGCGCGGTCGTTTCAATTCTTCCGGGCGTTCCCCAACCGTAAAAAGGCGTGTTAGTTTCGAGCTTCCAATAAACGGCGTTGCCTTCTGCGATCGCCATTTTTTCTAATCGTTCGGCAATTGCTTTGGCTTCTTCCGTGTTGCCCGCGTCATACGACGCGAGAGCATACAGCGCAAGCGCGTAAGGTTCGTCAATCTCGGCATTGCGGGCTTTCAGATAGGCGAGCGCTTTTTGCAAAGCCGCCGCATTATTTTTCACGTTTTCCGACGTTCGCGTTTCCGTTTTGGCTCGCATTGCCAATATTCGTGCCACATAGCTTGTGAAAAGTTTGGTGCGGCTCGCGTCTTCCGAATTTTCCCAAGAGTATTTGCGCGTAAAACTTCCGTCCGCTTTTTGCTGTTTGACGAGCCAGTTTTCGGCGCGTTCGACGACCGTTTTATCAACTTCCGTGTAGCCTCCGGCGTCCGTCAAAAACCGCAAAACATACGCCGTCAGCGCGACATCTGCCGTGTCTTTCCCGCCCCAATACGAAAATCCGCCGTCCGCAACCTGATAACCGAGAAGACGTTCGTAGCCTTTTTGGAGATATTTTTTCGCTTTTAACTCGAGTACTGATTTTGCTGGTTTCAACCCATCCGCTACCGCAGATGGTTCTGACTTAAATTTCAATATCATCAGATTCGGATAAGTCGAAGAAACGGTCTGTTCGCCGCAGCCGTAAGGTCTTTGAAGAAGTCCTTCGACCGATTCGGAAACGTGCGAAAACAGATTCGGGTAAATTTTCAGTTCCGCTTTTTGTGTTTTCGCCAATGCGTTGGCGGGAAAATTCACGTCGAAAACGGACGTTTCACGCGAAAATTTTGAATCAGTTTTAACGATTTCCTGCCCGTTCGGCCGGACGGTGACGGGCTTTTCGACCGCGTCCGCATCCTTTGCAGCAATCGCCGTCACGCGCTGTTTGCCGTCTTTGACTGCGGCAATTGCCTTGAAACCGAAAATCGCGTTGTTTGTCGCATTCGGCAAAACTTCCAGTTGCTGATTTCCCGCGCTCAGCAAACTGAACCAATCGCCTGGCGCCATTTCGACATTAACTTTTTGGTTCGTTTCGGTGTAATTTCTGACCTGTGTCGGCAGAAATATCTCGTCGCCCGTCGTAAGAAACTTCGGCGGGTCAAGATCAACAAAAAACGGCTGAAAGGCTTTGATCTCTTTTTGCGTGATGCCGATCTTGCCCTGCGTATCGGAAGCGATGACATAGATCTTCCAGGTCGTGATATTGTCGGCAAGGCGGAATTTTATCGAAATTTTGCCGTCTTTGCCGGTCACGAGTTCGGGAATCCAAAGCAAAGTTTCGGGAAAATATTCACGCAGGCGCGGCGTCGAAGTTGGCTCGTTTGAAGGCAAATTATTGTTTTTGTTCAATGTTCCGCTCCGCACATTTTTGACTTCCTGTCCATCAACGACAAAAACATTTTCCGCACCGCTCGCGCCGTCAATCTGAAAACCGGCGGCAAGCGGTTCGGCGCGAACATTCGGCGCAGTTTTTAAAAGACTGCTGAAAGTCGTACCTTTCGGAAGCGAATAAATAACTTGCGTTGTAATATTCGTGGTAAGTTTTGAGCTGGATAAGCTAACTGCTCCGGAAGAATCACCGACAACAACAACCGTTTCGCTAACCGAACCGACTTCGAGCGTCAGATTTGTTTCAATGATTTTTTCGGCTTCGAGTTTGATTTCTTTGATGACCGAGGTCTTGAAACCGCTTGCGACGACCTTCAGCGAATATTTTCCGGCAGGCAGATTGGTTTGCAGAAACAAGCCGTCCGCGTTTGTTTTCGTTTCAACGGCGGCGAGAGTTTCGCTGTTCGTGATTGTTACATTGGCGTTCGGAACGACCGCTTTATTGGCATCTTGGACGACGCCGTAAATCGCGCTTTTGCCATTGGCAAAAACGGCTTTCGGGACGACCACTTTCGGTCTGGCGTCGTCTTTCGCTTGTTCGGAAATGATTCCGGCGAAAGTGCTGATATAAACATCATCATAATAACCTTCATTTTTGATGTCGTTTTCGCCAAGACTGCGAATATGAAAAATGCCGAGCTGTTGGGTCACCGGCTTAATGCTAATCGTTTCCTGCGTTTTTTCGCCCTGCTTTGCCGCGTTTTCAATGACGATTTTGTCGGCAAATTGCGCTCTTAGCTCGTATTTCAGATAAAACGGACGATTCCAACCGTCGCGAAGCGCGTCGAAATCAATTCCGCCGTCGCGCAAAACTTGTTTGAATTCGGCTTCGTTGCGCGGAAAAATCTTCTTTTCAGTGATAAATTTGCTCAGCACCGCATTGATTTTGCCGTCAATTTCAGTGAAATAATCTGTTTGATTTGTCCAGATTACAAAATCGTCATAATAATTATCGGTAAATTTTTTGTCCTTGCCGCTGCTCCGAAAAGCCATCGTATAATTTCTGCCCGAAACCCCAAATTCGAGGCGAAAGGCTTCGCCCCAACGATCTTTTAATTCGTCAAGATTTATATCTTTTTCCGCCAAAGCAGTGCGCAAGGTTTCTTTATCGCGGACGAATTTGCCTGTTTTTTCGACATAATCGCTGATGGCTTTATTGATTTTCAAACCGGTCGGTGTGAAATAATTGAATCCCATTTGCAATGCTACAAAATCGTCGCTGCCGGCATC
>JANLTD010001047.1:0-4608 GCA_031362765.1 Acidobacteriota bacterium
GTAAATTCAAAAGCATAACCAATCTGAAATTTGAAATCTCAGATTTGAAACCGTTTTATGTCAGACACATTTTATATTAGCCGGAAAAACTTTTAATTCGCGTCTTATCATCGGGACTGGAAAATACCGAACTTATCAAGAGATGCAAGCCGCGCACCTTGCTTCGGGTGCCGAGATGGTGACGGTTGCGGTCAATCGTGTTCCTTTGGATCGAGTGACGGAATCTTTTCTCGATTATCTTGCGCCCGCAATGCAGATCTTGCCCAACACGGCGGGTTGTTATGACGCCGAACACGCGATCCGCACCGCACGGCTGGCGCGCGAAGCTCTCGAAACAGATTGGATCAAGCTCGAAGTGATCGGCGACAAAGTAACTCTTTTGCCCGACAACGAAGAAACTCTCGCCGCCGCCCGCATTCTCGTCAAAGAAGGCTTTATTGTGCTGCCATATTTCACGGACGATCTGATCATGGCAAAAAAATTATTGGATGCAGGCTGCGCGGCGATAATGCCTTTGGCCGCGCCGATCGGTTCGGGAATGGGCGTCCGGAATCCTTCAAACTTACGCATTATGCGCGAGCAATTACGAGATGCGACGATCATTGTTGATGCCGGCGTCGGTGTTCCGTCGGACGCGGCGATCGCGATGGAACTCGGCGCGGACGCGATTCTCATGAACACCGCCATAGCCGAAGCACGAGATGCCGCGCAGATGGCAACGGCGATGCGTCTTGCGGTGCAAGCGGGCCGCCTCGGGTATCGTTCCGGGCGAATGCCAAAACGTCTTTATGCCTCTGCTTCAAGCCCGATCGAAGGCGCGATCAAATAAACCGTTCGTGAATTTCGAGAGGAAGTTTTGCGTTTGATCGTTTTTAATTACATTTAATGAAGGTTTTGAAAGTCACCATCGTTCTATCATTCATCGCATTTGCCGTTGCCTGTCAGCCGACCAAAACAAAACGCGCGGAATATGTCATTGCCGACAGCAAATCATACGAAGCCTCGATCTTTCGCCAAAACTGCGCGATCTGCCACGGCACCGAAGCCAACGGCAAGGAAATCGACGGCAAAATAATTCCCAGCTTGAGATACGGCGAAGCGGAAAAAAAGAGCGAGCAAGAAATCTATCTCCAAATCAAAGAAGGCAAGCTCCCGATGCCGTCGTTCAAAAATCAGTTGAGCGACGAAGAGATCAGGCGTATGGTCAGATTTGTCAGACATGATTTGCAAGGAAAAGAATAGTTTTGATGCTGGTGGCGCAAAGGTGCGAAGGCGTAAAGTAGAATTTAAAAATTCTTTGCGTCCTTGCGTCTTTACGCGACCAGCGTTAAAAATCTTTATATGAAAATTCTAATTACAGGCGCAAGCGGTTTGGTCGGGAAGCATTTGATCCCGACTTTGAAGGCGAAAGGGCACGAGGTCCATAAACTCGTCCGAAAAACTCCGAAAGGCGCGGACGAAATTCAGTGGGACGCCGAAAAAGGTTTTTCGGATGCGGAACAGGCAAAGCTCGGAGGTTTTGACGCGGTTATTCATCTGGCGGGCGATAATGTCGCATCGGAAAATTGGTCGGCGGAGAAGAAACGCAAAATAAGGGAAAGCCGCACCATCGGAACACGCGTTTTGGTTGATGCATTACGAAAAACGGAAAATCCGCCGAAAGTTTTGGTCAGTGCGTCGGCGATCGGTTTTTACGGTAACCGCGAGGACGAAAGTTTGACCGAAGAGAGCGCGAAAGGCGCGGGATTTTTTCCTGAAGTCTGCGACGAATGGGAAAAAGAATCGCAAAAGGCCGAGGATTTCGGCGTGCGGGTCGTCAATCCGCGGATCGGCGTGGTGCTCGCAAAAGATGGCGGCGCGCTCGAAAAAATGCTCACGCCGTTTAAGTTCGCTGTCGGCGGCGTGATTGGTTCAGGGAAACAATATATGTCCTGGATCGCGCTCGACGATCTTGTCAGGATCTTTCATTTCGCACTCGACAATACGGAATTAAAAGGCGTACTTAACGCGACCGCACCAAATCCGGCGACCAACGAAGAATTTACAAAAACACTCGGCAAGGTTCTCAATCGCCCGACGATTTTGCCGATTCCGGCATTCGGCATCAAATTATTGTTTGGTGAAATGGGCGAAAGGCTTCTGCTCGAAGGCTGTCGGGTCTTACCGAAACGCCTTCAGGACGCAGGTTTTGAGTTTCAATTTCCGAATTTGGAAGACGCTTTAAGGCAGTCAATCAGTTAAATTTTAACGCCGAGAACTCAGAGAACGCAGAGTTTTATTAAATTCTTTGAAAAAATCTCTGCGAACTCAGCGGTCTCTGCGTTAAAAAATAAAATGAAAATTTGGATCTCGAAAAACTCCGAAGTTCCCGTGCGCGAACAGATTATTACGCAAATCAAGCTCGGTATTGTGAGTGGTGATTTGGCGGTCGGAACTCGTCTGCCGAGCACCCGCGAGATTGCCGAACGCTATAAAATTCACTCGAACACGGTTTCCAATGCATATCAGATTCTCGTCGAACAAGGCAGACTCGAATACAAAAGGGGAAGCGGGTTTTACGTCCGCGAATCAAATCCCGAACATTCCGAAAACTCGCTCGACAAACTCATCACGCAATTTGTGAACACTTCGCAAGCGCAAGGCTTTACAGTCGCCGAAATAAAAAGGCGCCTCTCGAATTTTTTTGATTACCGGCAATCAAACCAATTGTTTGTGATCGAAAACGATGCTCAATTGCGCTGCATTCTGATCGAAGAAATCCGCGCCGCGACGAGTCTTGAAGTTGTCGGCGCAGACTTTGAAGATTTTGAACAAAACATTTCAAAACGAGGCGCAAATTTTGCCGCGATGTTTGATAAGAAAGCAAAGATCAACGCGGTTTTGTCGCCTGATAAGCGTTGCATTTTTCTTAAAGCGCGTTCTGCTGCCGACGCGATGAAAGGCGAAACTCGACCAACCGAAGATGATCTGATCGCGATAGTGTCGGGTTGGGAAACCTTTCTAATACTCGCAAAAACAATGCTTGTTGCCGCTCGTGTCGAACCGGAAAGCCTGATTCTTCGTTCGACCAATGAAGAAAACTGGCGTAAAGGTCTAAACGCTGCTTCGATGATCATCTGTGATTCGCTGACCGCCAAAAATCTCTCCGATATGCAAAATGCCCGCACTTTTCGATTCATTGCCGATGAATCAATCAATGAACTCGCCCGGATCTTCTAAAAAAAACGTGTCGAAACAAATTATTTAATTTTGTGCTTGACAAAGTTTTTAATTGTAACTAATCTTATTACAGATATGGCGGCTAACAGTCAATTTGCAATTGCGATTCACGTTTTAACGATTCTTGCCAAAGGCGGCGACGAGCGCGTTAAATCTGATTACATTGCAGGAAGTGTTAATACGAATCCGGTCGTCATTCGTCGGCTTTTGAGCAATTTGCAGGAAGCGAACTTGGTTGTTTCGCAGGTCGGCGCAGCAGGCGGAACATCGCTCGCTAAACAGCCTAAAGATATTTATTTATCAGATGTTTATAAGGCTTTGCCATGCGGCGAAGTGTTTGGGTTACATTCAAAAGAAGCAAATCAGGATTGTCCGGTCGGGAGAAATATGGCGGCTTTTCTGTGCGGTCTGCAAAAAGAGATTGACAAATCGATCGAAGAAAAACTGCACCAGTACACGTTGCGCGATGTGATTGAAAAGATTGATCAGACCTAAAAAATTTTGCTTCAAATTGTATCAAGATGTGTTACAAAATAGTTAAATATGAGAACTGAATCAGGCAAGGAAAAAATGACGAAAGAATCAATAATAGAAAAGTTGAAATGGCGTTATGCGACAAAAAGTTATGACGCTGCCAAAAAAGTCTCTGCTGAAGATTGGGAGACTCTGGAAACCGCGCTGACGATCGCGCCGTCGAGTTATGGTCTGCAGCCGTATAAATTTATCGTTGTGACCGATCCGGAAATGCGGGAAAAGCTGAAACCGGCGGCTTATGGTCAGACACAAATCACCAATGCTTCGCATCTGGTCGTATTTGCATATAAGAAAACGCTGACCGAGAAGGATGTCGAACATTTTGTTGACCGCATCGCGGAAGTTCGAGGCGTTCCGCGAGAGACTTTGGCGGATTACGAAAACGTAATGAAAGGTTCGGCGAAGAGAGCCGTTGGCGGTGGCTATATCGAGGTTTGGAATTCGCGTCAGGCTTATATCGCACTTGGATTTTTGCTTGAAACCGCCGCGCTTTTGGGGATTGACGCAACGCCGATGGAAGGGTTTGACGCGGCGAAATTTAACGAAATATTAGGTTTGACGGATTATTCGGCGGTTGTTTTAGCAGCGGTCGGGTATCGGGACGCGGAAAAGGATTGGCTTGCAAATTTGCCGAAAGTTCGTTTTCCGAACGAGGAATTGATCGTCAGAATTTGACGACAAAAAACTATCACGAACAAGGGAAGGTTTTTATGAGATCGCACGGAGTTGAAAAGAAAAATAAATTCGGTCGAAACGCGAGACTCTCGACTGTATTGCTGAAAATGACTTCGGAATTGACCGGAGTTTATCTCTGGTTTTTGCGATTCAGCCATATTTTATTAAGGTTGGTACAAT
>JANLTD010001064.1:0-1526 GCA_031362765.1 Acidobacteriota bacterium
AAAAGACAATAAATTTTATTTTAGAAAAGGCACAAACTAATTGAAAATTCCATTGCAATTCAGGAATCAACCATTATTTCATTTTTCTATAGTAGAAATTTACTTTAATTTTAAAAATAATTTGTAACCTTGCTTCGTGGTTCTGCAAATTTGTTTGTTTTTAGCTTACTCTGCCTTGTTTCTTTTTATTATAGGTAAGTTCAGGTTTTTTAAACCGGAAGGAATTCCACTTTCTTATATCAAAGGAATTTTTATTCTAAAACTGCTTGCCGGAGTTTCGCTTGGCCTTATTTATACAGTTTATTATACCGATAGAAAAACCGCTGATATTTTTAAATACTTTGATGATAGCCAAATAATTTTTAATTCGCTTCTTCATCATCCATACGATTTTTTTAGAATGTTTACCGGACTTTACGCTTCTGATCCAGATTTGCAGCATTATTACGAGGCGATGACTTGCTGGAATAATTCTGATAATATATACAACGACAACCGAAATCTAATCCGGTTAAACACCCTGTTGCGTTTTTTTTCGATGGGAAACTATTATGTACATACTGTTTTTATGTGTTTTATTTCCTTATGCGGGTTAATTGGCATTTTCCACGTTTTAAGTAAAGAAATACAAGGTAAAAATCCTGAATTATTTGCTTGTGTTTTTTTATTACCCTCCGTAATATTCTGGAATTCCGGCATGCTCAAAGACGGCCTGATGATATTTGCTTTTGGCATTTTATCTAGGGCCTCCTTCTAAACTTGGTTTGTCTATCAGTATTGCCCAGGTGGCGGGAAAATTTGGATCGGCCGCGAGCCCAAGTAGGCCGCGCTCACCGGTTGCATCAACCGTGAGCTGCGCGACCGGCGTGGTCACCGCGACGTCGTTCTTGATCAACCGAATGGTGCCGTTCTGTAATCCAATAAATACGCGACCATCACCGCCGATCGCCATCGAAGTCGGACTTGCCAGGGTGTTCAACAGTTCGTTTTCGACAAAGCCGCTTGGCAGAATCGCAAGCAACCTGCGTTCTTCCAGTGCCTCTGAAACTGCGAAAGTCGATGCGCGCATAGTCTCCCGTACAAGTGTCCAAATTTAACCCGTCCGTGAGATTAGGCCGTCAGATCTGTCGGGCTCAGTTTGCCGCGCCGCGAAAAACCCGTCAAGTCAGCCAGATTTTGACGATTGTACTGCTCATTCCATTTGCATCAGCCTGTATAGTGCTTTCACTTGAACAATCCAACACCCAGTTCGCGTATTCCCGAGTTGCTCTCTCCCGCCGGCGATTGGGATGCGATGCGGGCTGCCGTCGCCAATGGCGCTGACGCCGTTTACTTCGGGCTTTCCAAATTCAATGCTCGACACCGCGCCCAGAATTTCACCGCCGAAGAGTTGCCGCAGATCATGAGCTATCTGCACGGTCACAACGTCAAGGGCTTTCTCACATTCAACACGCTGATCTTCTCCGATGAGCTTGGCGCTGCGGCGGATTACATTTCCACCATCGCGTCGGCAGGAGTCGATGCTG
>JANLTD010001081.1:0-3205 GCA_031362765.1 Acidobacteriota bacterium
GGTCTTTGCAGTTCTGTTAAAATAATGGCTTATGGAGATAAATTACAATTTTAAGCCGCGAAGTGAAACGTCGAAACTTGATTGGTATTCGCGTGGGTATTTGCCGCATTTTGACGGCGGCGAAACGACGCAGTTTATCACGGCGCGGTTGTTCGATTCGATTCCACAGGAGATTTTGGCGAAATGGCGTGAGCAACTGAAAACGGAAAGCGAAATTGAAGGCGGATTCGATGCGGAGACGGCTTTTCGGAAGCGCGTCGAACTTTATCTCGACCAAGGCTACGGCAGTTGCTTTTTACGAAATGAAAAAGTTGCCGAAATGGTGCAAAACTCTTTGCTTTTTCACGATGGGAAAAAATATAAATTGCACTCGTGGGTAATAATGCCGAATCACATTCATTTTTTACTGACTCCGAAAGAAGGTTTTGGTCTCGATGAAATTGCGCATTCCATCAAATCTTATACAGCCAACAAAGCGAATAAAATTCTCGGCCGCACAGGCATTTTTTGGCAACACGAACCGTTTGACCGCTACATTCGTGATCGGCAGCATTTTGTAAATGTCATAAAATACATTGACAACAATCCGGTTAAAGCAAAACTGTGTGCGAAACCTGATGACTGGCGATTTTCAAGTGCCTATTATCAATTAAAAAAGACCGAATAGTTATAACTGGCGCGTAAAAACTGAAAAGTTATGACTGGAGCGCAAGCATCCTTGCTTGCCATGAGTGCCGCTTCGGCGCGAAAAAAGCGTTTGCTAACAAACATCTCGACCGTCAGCAACAGCCGTTTTCGCCTTTTCAGGCTCATGGCAAGCAGGGATGCCTTGCGCTCCGGTCAGGAATTGCGTGTTTTTCTTGAGGGCAGTTCCGTTTAGGAACGTCAAAAAGAAATGGGATACTTTTCACGGTGAATGTTGAGATTGAAACGGGGCTTCAGTTTACTAATAGTCAAGCCTCCCTGGTCGCATTCACATGCGACCTGATAAATGAGAACCAAACTCTCTTCACGCAAGTCTTAACGGTCAAATTCTTTCTTCGCCCCGGCAATTAATTCAGTGTTCAATTCGTACGAAAGTTCGGTTTGTTTTTCAAGTTTCGGCGGATAGATGTGTTTTTGATACGCCGGATAGGCTTCGGTCCGCAGATGCGCGAGCATGTGGTGACCGGTTCGGATCATTCTTTCGTGTCTTAATGCTGAAACATCGATCGGTGCAACGACAATTTTTTCGCCGTGTCCCTCGGATGCTTTGGTCAAAATTCGCCCGTCAAAATCAATGATCATACTTCCGCCGGACCACGAATACGGCGGATAATTTGCAAGACTCGCGGCTTGATTCGAGGCAACCACGTAACACATATTTTCGAGCGCCCGGCAGCGGTTGACGGTCGTCCACCAATCCAAGGGTTCGGTCGCGTTCCAGGGATCCATATAGGCCGAAACGCGCACCAGAATTTCCGCGCCGTTCAAGGCAAGCTGGCGCGTCGCCTCGGGGAAAACCCAGTCGTAACAAATCGCCGTGCCGATATTGCCGATTTCGGTGCGGGCGACCGGAAACAATTCTTCTTCGTAGTCGGCGATGTCGTGAGGCGACGAATGAACTTCAAACGGAATCCATGGATTTACTTTGCGGTATTTGTATAAAATGCCTTCGCCCGAAATCAGACAAGTCGTATTGAAAACATGGCCGGAATATTTTTTATCAATTTCGAGCATCGATCCGGTTTGGATAAAAATGTCGTGTTCTTTCGCCTTTGCCTGTAATCTTTCAGTATGTTCGTTGGGAATTTCAACCGCAATCTTCGCGCGCAGATCGGCGAGTTTTTCAAAGACGGGCGCGGAATGTGCAAATTCGGGAAAGGTCACGAGCCTGACAGGCAAAAAAGGCATTGCGCCAATCACCGCCGATTCAATCATCTGCAAGATCCGGTCAGTATTTTTACGCATTTCCGTGCGCCTCACAGGATTGGCAAAATCGGTCTGACAAGCGGCCGCCGAATATCTAATATGTTCCATAAAGCTTTGAAAAGTTTGACTTCTCTCAATCTTTGCGACTTGGCGGATTGGCCGAAAACATTTTTTGATTATTGACCGAAATCTTTCACGGCACAAAATAACTTTCCTGCCAATCTGCCAAGTTGCAAAGAATACTTGAATTCTATTTTGCGCTTGATTCAAATAATATCCAAACCGCCGCGGCTATCACACGTCAGAGTTTCCTCGCAGCTACGGTGTTTTTTTGTTGGTCATCTTTGAGACGTAACCGATGATCGAACTTTATCGACGTTTGAAGCAGATCATCATTTGTCAGTAACGGGACTTAAATCGTTTTTAAAGCTTTCCGGTGATGTTTCCGAAATCCTGGTCGAAAGTAAATGGGGGCTCCATTCGCTAAAACCAAAAACCCTTGAATGGGGATTGTTTTTTTTGAATTGAATATGTATTAACCTGAGCGGGCGCAGAGCGCACCTTCCGGACCTGTTAATTGTTTTATCAGGTCTCTTTAACCATTAAATTGCATTGACGCGAAATAAAGAACCTTTCCCGCGAATCTGCGCAAATTTTCGCAAATAAAATCAATATTTAGGGCAACCTAACTTTAGTCAGGCAAAAATAATTCAAAATATTCGCGCTAATTCGCGTGAATTCGCGGGCAGAAGTAAAAAGGAACAAGATTTTGCAGCCAGCAAAAACCATACCGCTCAATTATGATTAAATTGAGGAAAGACGAAAGATTATCTATTAACTTACGGCAAATTTAAGGTCCGGAAGGTGCGCTCTGCGCCCGCGTTGTTGTCAATTTTCGATATTTAAGAAAAACAATCCCCATTTATCCAAAAACCCAAAGCCAAAGGCCTGATCAGATCCGAATTTTCCGGGAACCTACCGCCGTTCAGGCCTGCCTATGGAAACGGGTGCGGCAAGCAGACATGCGGGGTTTTTTGATTAAATCATTGGAGAAACTGATAGTTTTAGAGAAAACTACTTTTATATCGCAGATATGCCTCAAGTTGTTTGACTGTAAATCTATTTTCTGTTAAAAATAGTGTCATTGTCATTAATGTTTATTCTGCGGCATCGCATTTTTGCTATTTGGGTTCTTTTTATAAAACAATAATATTTCTTTATCGTTAAATTTGTGTATGCTGCCTAAATGATCGTGTTTTTGTAAGGCTGTCCGGTGCGAAAAACGTCGATCAAT
>JANLTD010001082.1:0-2069 GCA_031362765.1 Acidobacteriota bacterium
CTGTTGAAAGAGCATTTAAGCCCGACTTCTGATTCCTCCTGTTTCTTTTTTATACTCGTTGAGAATTCGACTCAACGAGTTTTTTTTACAAAAAAAACAGGTCAAGGGTTAAAGGTAAATCTTTTGATGTTAAGTTTTACCTTTGACCTTTTACTTTTGTTTCTGACGCGCTTTGGTTGCAAGCATTGCAAGTTGCTGAGCGCGCGGTAAAACCTCGACGGCTTTGGCGACCTGCTTATCTTCTTCTGCTAAGACCTGATTTGCCGAAATCGTCCCGAACGCAGCTGTTATCAAATTGTATCTGATTCGTGTTTTAACAAATGCTTTTTCGGTTTCAAGATTTGATGACAAGTTCGTCCATTGATTGTTTTGGGCCATGAAATTCTTGAATTTATTATAGATCTCGTCGCTTATCGGGTAATCAGCCGGACGGATTCGCTGACCGTATTCGATTAGTCCGCTGATCTTATAATTCTCAAATCCAATCACTTTACCCGTGACAAGTTCGCTTGAGAAAAAGAAAATCGGGTCGAGAAGTTTTGCTTCAGATTCAGTTAGAGTAGGATTCCTGATTATTTCGTCGGGCGAAATCCCGTCGCCGCCGAAGACTTTCCGACCTGTCAAGGTTTTTGATTCGGTTTTACTCTGCTCAGAAATACTGATCTTGTGGTTGAAATAATCGTATAGACTGCTTTTTGAATAATCCCGCTGTATTGAACGACCCGATGGCGTGTAGTATTTCGCCGTCGTCAAAGTCAAACCGGAACCGTAAGGCAGGTCAATGATGCTTTGGACAAGACCTTTGCCGAAAGTGTTTTCGCCAATGATCAAAGCGCGGTCATAATCCTGCATCGCGCCCGAAACGATTTCTGAAGCCGAAGCAGTTGACCCGTTGACCAAAACCACCAGCGGCATTGTTTCGGCAAATTTATTCGCTGAACGCCAATCGCGGTTATCAATCGCAAAACGTCCGCGTTGTGTAACAATCACGCTTCCCGCCGGGAGAAATTTTTCGGCAACTTTAACGGCCTGATCCAAAATTCCGCCGGTGTTTTCCCGCAGATCCAGAATCAAAGACTTCATTCCTTGTTTGTGAAGTTCATCGAGCGCAACTGTTAACTCTTCGGCGGTTGTATAATTAAAACCTTCCGAAAGATCAATATAACCGATGCCTTCGCGGATTATATAAGCGTCGGGAATTGTCGGCTGCGGTACTCGATTGCGTTTAAGCTCGACGGTTTCTTGTATTTTTGACGAGGCGCGTTCGACCAAAAGGCGGACGGCCGAGCCTTTTTTGCCGCGAACTTTATCCCGGACAATTGAAGAGTTTTTGCCTTCCATTGGTTCGCCGTTAACGGCCAAAATCTTGTCGCCGAAATGCAAACCCGCACGAAACGCGGGTGAATCGGGAAATGTCGAAATCACAAATGTATAGGTTTCATCGCCTTTTTGATAATTGGCGATGGTCGCGCCGATGCCGAAATATTCGCTCTGCTGGTCGGTTAAAAGCTCTTGATACTCAGCGGAATCGAAATAATTCGAATGCGGATCAAGGACGTGAAGCATCGAGTCAAGCGCCGATTTGGTCAGGTCGTTATAATTTACATTTTTTCCGTCAACATAATTTTTCCGGATGATATCAAGCGCGTCCGTGAAATCTCCGGTAATTTTGCTGTTTGGAATAGAGGTGGTTCGGTTTGAATTTACGCGTGGAACTGATGCCGAAAATGAAGAACCTTTGCCGATCTTAAAAGGGTCAGTTTTTTCAAGAGGCGTCACGGATTTTTGTTTTGATTGAGTAAAACAATAAACACAACAAAACGACAAGATCAGCAAAAGTGATATAACTCTTCTCATAAAACGAAAGCCCCGGAAAATTGTGTTCAAACAATTTTGAGCGCGTCATCAAAAAAACTTTGCGATACGGCGAATGTTACAAAAATTCACATCGCAAACGCAAGCCGAAAGCGCGTTCAAACACAAAAATTTAATTTTATATGTGTTTTGAAAATGGTTAATGAATGAAAGTTTCCAACTATTTAAAAGAAATATTTACAAATGTTTGATTC
>JANLTD010001119.1:0-4890 GCA_031362765.1 Acidobacteriota bacterium
ACCCAAACCGATAAAAATGATCTGGCAAAATTATTGAGAGATTCAAAAATTTCGATCCCTCAGAACTATAAAAATGTGACGGAATTTAACGTGATGATGAACTACGCCAAGATTTTATCGGCAACTTCGCCGTCGCAGAGTTTTGAATATCTTGAAAGCCTCTTAAACAATGCAAACGGAATAATAAATTCAGCAGCGATGATCGCTGAGTTCAGCGAGGATGAAAGTCAAGAAAATGGCGAACTCCGCTTTACGAAAATGCAGGAACAAATTGCCAAAAAATCACCTCTGACGATTGGAATGATAAAAAAACTGGCTCATTTTGATTTTGAACGAACAAAAAACCTGGTAGATAAATTCGCCAGACCTGAAGCGCGGTTATTCATCAAATGGCATATTGCCAATAGTTTGCTCAATAAAAATGCACCAACGGAAGAGAAAAAGTTTTATGAGGTAGAAGTTTGCGGATAAATCATAGGTCTGCGTATGTAAGATCCGAATGAAAAATGAAAACCAATCTATTTGGAAAAATAGCTTAATTGTAATTACCATTTAAGAAAATAATTTCTTCTGAAAAAAAATAAAAAAATCACCTTGATATGAAAAGATGTCCGAACTGCAACGAAATGTTTGAAGATGAAAACTCATTCTGTCTAAATGACGGAACTGTTTTAGAGATCTTTAATCCTTCTTTCGGAAACAATGTCCCAACACAGGTTTTCTCGTCGTTCCCGACAAAAACGATCGAGAAAAAGGACGCGAACAAAAGTTTCTACGCAGTTATCGGCGCAATGGCAGTCGTGATCATTGGTCTGTCAGCGATCGTCTTTTTTCTGATGTCCGGCAAAAACAATTCTTCAAATAATAAGCAGAAAGACAATCAAACTATCGAAAATGAAAAGGCACAAACCGAAGTAAATAAAATACAAAACACGCCGACCATCAAGCAGGATAATCAATTCATTACCGAAAATACGCCAAGACAAATTCAGCCGATCACATCTGAGGCAGTTCGTAATCTGATAGACCGTTGGGAAAAAGCGCAGGACGCACAGAATTTTCGCAATTATCAAACTTGTTACGGTCAGCCATTTGCGGGTGTCAAACGCGCGGATGGCGCTACAAAAACTTACAATTATGCTTCCTGGATGAATGATCGCGGGAAAATCCTGAGAAATGCCGTCAATCTGGACATTGAAATTCAAAATTTGGAGATATCTATCGAAGGCGACACGGCAACGGCCGAATTCGACCAATACTATCGCTCTCTGAAATACAATGATTGGGGACCAAAAGTTTTGAAACTGAAAATGTTTCCCGATGGCGTAAAGATCTTTTATGAAGAGCTAAAAGCTTCATATCCCTTAAATTAAAAAAGTGACCGGACCGTTCTTGATCAAATTAAACAGCTTTGCCGATGAGCAGAAATTCTACCTAAACATTGGTCGGACGCTCATCGGACGCGATGTTTTACAATGCCGGATGGTTCTTGAAGAACCGTTTATTTCGCGCTTGCAAGCCGTCATTGAGGTCAATCAGAACGGGCAAACCGCAATTAAGAATCTGAGCCAACATCAATCCACCATTGTTAATGGTCTGCCGATTGATGTTTGCATTTTGAATGACGGCGATCAGATTGTTTTTGGTGTCGGACAAACGGTTGCTTTTACCTTTCATCAACCGCAAACCATTTCCGCCGATAATCTGCCGTTTGATCCGCATATTTCGTCAAGTTCCCTGCCCCTTCAGCCTTTGTCGGGTGACAATACGGTTTACTGGAATCAACCGCAAATGGCAACCAGCGTGCTTCAGTTGCAATCAGCTTCGCGGCTTCGTGTCGGACGCGCTCCCGACAACGACATTATTCTCGATGCTCCGGGCGTTTCGCGCCACCACGCGCTGCTTGAATATACAAATGGCGACCAACCTATCATTTCCGATTTAGGAAGCACCAACGGAACGTTTATCAACGGCGAGATACTACGTTCAGCGCGGCTTCTGCAGACAACCGATTGGGTAACGATCGGCGGCTATCTGCTTCGTGTACAGGGGCGCGAAGTCAAAAAACAAGACCTCAGCGCAAGCCGCATCGCCGTCTTTAATGTTTCAAAAAGCTACGGCACCAAAACTGTTTTGCAGGACATCTCGGTTGCGCTTTATCCGCGTGAATTTGTCGGTTTAATGGGCGCATCCGGCTGCGGAAAATCAACTCTGATGGACGCGCTCAACGGAATGCGTCCGGCGACCAGCGGACAGGTTTTTATCAATGATCTCGACCTTTATACAAATTTTGATTTGTTGCGCCGTTCGATCGGATACGTTCCGCAGCGCGATATTCTGCACGAACCGTTAACCGTCGAACGCACGCTTTATTACGCTGCCAGAATGCGTCTGCCGGGCGGAACTTCCGGTTTGCAAATAAATGAAGTTGTCAGCGAAGTGATTCAAACGGTCGGGCTTGAAGACCAACGCCACAACGCTTTTCGCCAACTTTCCGGCGGTCAGCAAAAACGTCTGAGTCTTGGGATCGAACTGATCACAAAGCCGAATTTTCTGTTTTTGGACGAACCGACATCGCCGCTCGACCCGGAAACAACAGAAAATATGATGCTCCTTTTTCGCAAATTGGCGGACGAAGGCAGAATCGTCGTGATGGTCACGCACAAGTTCGAGAAATTTAATTCAATGCACAACATCGTGCTTCTGACGAAAGGCGGCAGACTCGCGTTTTTCGGTCCACCGCAGGAAGCCTTGCAATATTTTAATTGCTCGGAACCGAGCGAGATCTATCGCCGTCTGCACGAGCGCACGCCGGAAGAATCGAACCGAATGTTTCTGCAATCGCCAAATTTTCAAAAAAATGTCGCTGCCCGTTTCAGCGAAATTCAGAAAGGCGGAATGAATTTCAGTTCAACGATTGATAATACGGGCGCCGAACGTAATTTCGGCATCGGGCAATGGTGGACGCTGACCGAGAGATATCTGGAGATCAAGCTCAAAGATCTGCGAAATACAATAATTTTGCTGGCGCAGGCTCCGATCGTCGCGTTCATTCTCGCGTTTATCACTGACAACACGCCCAACGACGGCCGAACGATCTTTATCGCCGCCGTGATCGCCATCTGGCTCGGTGCCAACAATGCGATTCGGGAAATCGTTTCGGAAACGGCGGTTTATGAACGAGAAAGATTGGTAAATCTGAAAATTCCCTCCTACATTCTCTCAAAATTTGCGATTCTGAGCGGCATCGGTTTGATCCAATGTTTTCTTTTCGTGCTGATCTTAACTGCTTTCGACAGATTTTCGACACGGGATTTTATATGGTTGACGCTCGTTTTATATTTGAGTCTGTTGGCCGGCGTGAGCATCGGACTTTTCTTTTCGGCACTGGTTTCCTCGACCGAAAAAGCGATGAGTATTTTGCCTTTGATCTTGATTCCGCAACTGCTTTTGAGCGGATTTTTGAAACCGCTCGACGATCTCTATGTCAATCTGACCAAGGAAAAGCCCGCAGTTGTTTCCGATTACGATAAATATCAGCGCGATAAGGACAAAGAATTCAAGTTTGACCCGACCAAACCGGACGAAAAACCAAAAATTCCCGAAGTGATCCAAAAATCCGAAGGTTTGGGCGGAATCAAGTTTTTTGCGAACCTTATGACGGCTCGTTGGACGATTGACGCGCTTGCGCATCAGGTTTCGATAAACGATTTGAAGGCGCGCGACAAACTCGCCTCGCGGATGACGGTCGAAGAATACCAAACCGTGCTCGATAAAAATAGCGACAGCCAGATCGCTGACGCTTACGAAACGCGGGTCAGAAAAGATCTGCTGATTCTGGCGTTGTTCAGCGTATTATTTTTGATTTTGACGATGGTTGCTTTGAAACGAAAAGATGCTTTGTAATTTCTACAAATAACAAATTGAGTTATTGTTTTAGCGGCTGAGCCGCCCGATGTGCGGAAAGGCTGAGCCTTTCCGAAAGTTTCACCCAACTTCACGAGGCTACGCCTCGAATTGGAGGTGTAGCCTCGAAGAAAGTTAGGCATCTGACCGAAAAGGCACAGCCTTTCCGCACATCGTTGGGCGAAGCCCAAAAACATTTGTTAGTAATTATGCACGTTATTTCAAAAGACAATCCGGCATTTTATTTTACGGCTGTCGCTAAAGACCGTTTGCCCGTCTTTCAGACTGACAAAATAAAGTTTATCGTTTGCGAAGCGATAGCCGAAGCCAAAAAATCAGGCGGATTTGCGCTTTATGCTTATGTCATTATGCCCGACCATTTGCATCTGATCACGGATTCTTTTTTGAAACCGTCCGAAACTTTGCGATATTTGAACGGCATCATCAGCCATCGCGTGCTTGGTTATTTGAAGGAAAACAATTTTCGTAGTTCATTGGAAAAATTGCGGCAAGAAGACAAAAAACGAAATTATAAATATTCATTGTGGAATCATCACAACAACACCTTTTCGATTACCAACGAAGGGACGATGATGCAGAAAGTAAATTACATTCACCAAAATCCGGTCGAGGCGAATTTGGCGAAAAAGGCGGAAGATTATTTCTTTTCGAGCGCAAGATTTTGGCGCGGCTGTCCGCGCGAAGATGAATCGCTTGAAGTTGATTTGAAAAAGATAAAATGGCGCAGAAGTTAATTTTAAGAATAGTTTGAGTTATTATTGATGAAAAGTTAAAGATGAGATTTTTCAGATTTCTTGTTGGTTTTTCTGGTTGTCTGATCTTAAAAGGCTCGCGTTGATGGACGGAAAGGAAGAAATTTATTTGACAGGTCTGAGATTGATTTAAAAAAGGCTTCGCCCGCTATTGATTTAAGAAGGGCTTTGCCCGCTGATGTGCGGAAAGGCTGTGCCTTTCCGAAAGACT
>JANLTD010001129.1:0-2540 GCA_031362765.1 Acidobacteriota bacterium
GCATCTTGTCCGCGAATCGCGTGATGAATTGCGGCTCACGCTCGGCAAATTTGCGGGTCCGCTCGATCTTCTGCTGTATCTGATCAAACAGGAACAGGCGAATATTTTTGACATTCCAATTGCCCGGATTACGGACGAATATCTGAAATACGTCCGTTTGATGAAAAGTTTTGACATCACGCTGGCAGCGGATTTTCTGGTGATGGCGGCGACCTTGATCGAGATAAAATCGAAAATGCTGCTACCGAAAGACATTTTCGAAGAAACCGAAGAAGAGATGGAAGATCCGCGTGAAGCGCTTGTCAGGCAGCTGCTCGAACATCAGAAATTCAAGAACGCTTCGCAGATGCTTTATGCGCGGAATTCCGTCGAACAAGCCGTTTTTCGGCGCGGAAGAATCGAATCGGACGAAAACAACGCCGAAACAAACGCGTCGGTTTTCGATCTGCTGACGGTTTTTCAGAAGATCTTATCGCGCCATAAAGAAGAAGTGCAGATGGAAATTCAGCGCGAAGAAGTTTCGCTTTCCGATATGCTGAAGAATCTGCGGAAACGTATCTTTGAAGGAAAAGAATTGAGTCTTTTGAAGTTTTTCGAGGAAATGCACACGCGCCGCGAACTCGTCACGGCATTTATGGCAGTTCTCGAAATCGTCCGCGCCGAAAGCGTCAGGTTGATTCAAACCGCGACTTTCGGCGATATTATTTTGAGGAAGATTTAACCACCGAGAGCGCAGAGTTTTTATTAAATTTTTCTCCGCGTTCTCTCGGTTAGAATGATTTATGGATTTAGAAGAAAAACAACCGCGAAGTATCAGCGAGATCGTTTCGATCGTCGAAGCGCTCGTTTTTGTCGCAGATGAACCGATCACCGTCAAAACGCTTTCAGACGTTTTGGAAGAAGACCGCGAAACCATCCGGGCAGCGGTCGAAGAACTAAAACAGGAATATGAAACGCGGGAAGGCGGTTTGCAGCTTCGCGAAATTGCCGGCGGCTGGCAACTCTCGACGCGCACCGAATATCACGAAGAAGTCCGCAGATACTTAAAGACGCGTCCGAACGCCAAACTCTCGCTCGCCGCGCTTGAAACGCTTGCCGTGATTGCTTATAAACAGCCCGCGACGGTTCCCGAGGTCTTAGAAATTCGCGGCGTTCAATCGGCTTCGGCGATCAAAACGCTTTTGGATAAAAAACTAATCACCGCCAAAGGGCGCAAAGAAACCGTCGGACGACCGATGCAATACGGCACATCGAAAGACTTTTTGATTCAATTCGGATTAAAGGATCTGTCGGAATTGCCGAGCATCGAAGACTTTGAAGATCTGGTTCAATGACACTGAAACCTGTGCGTCCATCTTGGGCGCAGATCTTTTCTTCTATGAAAACCAAACAAACCGCCAACGAATTGACATTTCAGGAAACGCCCGGCTGTTTGTGGGTTGTCGGTTTATTTTTCGCGGTAATGGGCGGGATTTTGGTTTGGGGAACGCTCGGCGGTTTTAGTAATTGGAATGAAGTTCCCTTTTGGCAGCTCGCTCTGGCATTTGTTATTGCGGCAAGCGCAATTGTCGGCGGAGTCTGGGTAATTTCCAAAGCGCCGGTCACAAAAGTCGTTATCAACCGCATCGAAAACGCGGTTCTGATGACGCGTTGGGGCTTTTTCGGAAGACGCCAAACCGTCTTTAGTTTTGACGAGATCAAACGATTTTGTCTGATCGAAGAAAAGGACGATGAAGGTAGTCCGATCTGGTATTTGGGAATGAAAATGACCGATGATGAAATGATCAAGATCACTTCGCTGGCGAGTCACTCCGAAGAATACGAACGCAAATACGTGTTTGAAACCGACGAATTTATGCGGAAACAAATTCCTCCGGCGCAGATGGTTTTGGAGTTCGAAGACGAAAACGAATAATACACAAAAACGCTCCGCTGATATGCAAACCAAACAAAACGCCAACGAATTGACATTTCAGGAAACGCCGGGTTGTGTGTGGATCTTCAGTTTGATCCTGCTCATTTTCGGCGGACTTTTTGTTTATGGTTCAATCGGCAATCTCACAAACAACAGCACGGTTGAGTTTTGGCTTCTTCCGATAACTTTGCTACTTGGTTTGATCGCCGTTGGGTTCGGCGTCCGGCTGATCTATCACACACCGATCACAAAACTCGTCTTTAACCTTACGGACGAAACGCTGCTTTATACGATCTATGGACTCACGGGGAAAAAACGGACCCTTTTTGATTTTGAAGAGATCGAAATGTTTAGCCTGATTGAAGAAAGAGACAGCGAAGGCACGACTTTCCGGTCTTTGGGAATGAGCCTGTCGAACGGCGAAACGATCAAAGTTTCATCTCTGTCAAGACTGGACGAAAAATTCAAACTCGATCTGGTCTTGCTCGCCAATGATTTTATGTCTAAACAAATACCCGCCGCCGCGGATGTTTTTGAATTAGAAAGCGAATACGAACAATAAAGATCGAAGAAGCCGCAGGGATTATTCAAAGTTGGGATTTGAGAATTATTATCTCTCAATTAT
>JANLTD010000363.1:0-3666 GCA_031362765.1 Acidobacteriota bacterium
CTTTCATACACTTTAACTAATTCTATGTGGTATGAAGATCTAACCGATTACGATTTTTTTGGCAGAAAATTGTCAAAGCGTTTTTTTGGCGAAGAATATTCGACGATTCCAATAGCAATCGGTTGGCTTGAGAAAGGAAAACCTTATACAACAGGCAAATCACCGGAAATACTGATCGAGAAACTTTACGAATTTATCAAAACACGAGAGATTACGCATTATTTCATGGGTGTCCACGAGTGCGATTTGTGTAATGTAAAACTGCCTCCGGGGCGACTCAATATCATTGATGGATTAGGCTCAAAAACGATTTTTGTCACTCACAAAGACAAGGTTTATATTTTTCCCGACTTGATCGTTCATTATATCAACGCTCATTCATATCTTCCGCCAAACGAATTTATTGAAGCCGTCCTAAATTCTAAGCCGCAGGAAACAATAGAATATTTCAAGCAAATCAGTCGAATTGGTATATATAAAAATAAATGAAAGTTACAATCGGACAAATCAACACGACGAACGGCGACATCGAAGGCAATGTTGCGAAGATTCTAAAGGCGATCGAAAAAGCCAAAGCGGACGGCTCAGACTTAATAGTTTTTCCCGAAGTCTGCACGCACGGCTACACTTCGCAGGATTGGTTTCAAGACCGCGACATTATCGAACACGCGCTCGACCCGCTCGAAAAAATAATTCCCGCGACGATTGGTATCACAGCAATTGTCGGGACGATTCGCCCGAATGAAGAAACGGACGGCAGACGTTTATACAATTCGGCGGCGGTCATTTCAAATGGCGCGCTTCTTCGGTTTGTGGATAAAAGCCTTTTGCCCGAATACGACGTTTTCGACGATCCGCGGTATTTTGAACCCGATCAAATTCAAGACGGAATTATTGAAATTCCAACCCGCGACGGAAAACGGCACAAACTCGGCGTCGTTGTCTGCGAAGATTTTTGGAATGATAAAACTTTCTGGAAAGACCGTCTTTACGATAACGACCCGACCGACAAAGTAATTCAACACGGCGCGGAAATTATTGTTGCGATCAATGCGTCGCCGTATAACAAAGGCAAGATCAAACTACGCTGCGAGATGGTTTCGCACCGCGCGCGCATTGCCAAAGTGCCGATCGTTTTTGTCAACCTGATCGGCGGAAATGACGGCATCATCTTTGACGGCGCAAGCCTCGTCGCTGATTCTGAGGGCGACATAATCTTGCAGGCGACGGCTTTCGAGGAATTTATCGAAACCGTCGAAATTAAGGATGCCTTGCCCGACGCCCGCGGCATCACGGGCGGCGAAATGAGCGCGATCCATCAGGCGCTTGTTTTGGGCATTCGCGACTATGCCGCGAAGAATCGTTTTACAAAATGCGTGCTCGGACTTTCGGGCGGCATTGATTCGTCGCTCGTCGCGGCGCTGGCCGCTGAAGCGATCGGTGCGGAAAATCTTTTGTGCGTAATGATGCCGTCACCGTTTTCTTCAGAGGGAAGCGTCAAGGATTCAGAGGAATTAGTTAAAAATCTCGGTTGTGAATCACGCATCGAACCGATCTCGAGCACGTTTGAAGTTTTGCTGAGTCAACTTCATTTCACCAAACCGAAAAAAGGCGGCGAAAATCTCGCGGCGGAAAATATGCAATCGCGTCTGCGCGGCGTGATCCTGATGGCGATCTCGAACGCCGAAGGCCGTTTGTTGTTGTCAACCGGCAATAAATCGGAACTCGCCGTCGGTTACTGCACGCTTTACGGCGACACGAACGGCGGTCTGGCGGTCTTGGGCGACGTTTTGAAGACCGAAGTCTGGCAAATCGCCCGCAACATCAACGAACGCGCCGGACGCGAAATTATCCCCGTTCAGATCATTGACAAAAAACCGTCCGCCGAGCTCGCGCCGAATCAATTCGACCAGGACTCTCTGCCGCCTTACGAACTGATGGATCCGATTTTGCAGCTTTATTTTGAAAACAAATGTTCGCCGGCAGAGATCATCGAAAAAGGAAATGACGCGAAACTAGTTTACGAAATTCTCAACAAGGTCGAACATCCGTCAAACGAATTCAAACGCCAGCAGCTGCCGCCGACGCTGATCATTTCAAAAAACGCGATCGGCATCGGCCGCCGCCGGCCGATCACGCATAAATATCGAAGAAATCAAAAATAGATGAGCGAAATTCAAAACCCACACGACCAATTTGTCAATTTGATTTGTTAGCACGCATTTTTGAAGGATTGCAAACGATCCGCCTGCGAAAGAAATGAAAAACGCGAAGTAATAATTTGTTTTCGTTTTTTTGTATCTTTCGTATGCGGAAAGTCTGACAGGGCGAATATAAGAAATGGAACAACGAGTATCTAACACAAGTCCGATTAAACGAATTCTGACCTAGATAATTTCATTCATTGCGGCTTTTGTATTTACCTCGTTTTTTTTAACCGACGAGCGTTTTAAGATTTACTATTGGGCAATAAACATCGTGATTTTCGCCGTTTGTTTTCTGCTTATTTTTTTTGAAACTGAAACAACGATCATCTGTGATGAAGTCGGCTGCATAGTGAAGCAGAAAAGATTTTGGGAAAGTTTGGACAAAAGTTACGGCTTTACGTGGAGTGAAGTGTCGGAAACGGAATATTTTGCCGATGCCGAGACCAGCAGGGCATTTTATGTCGAGATTGACGGGGTAAAAAGGGAACTTTGAACGGCGGAGTTTTCTTCCGATGATGTGGATGATTTTATCGAAATGGTCAATCAGGCGACACCGCATTTGCCGTATCGTTGGGAAAAGAATGACGGTTTGATTAATTCGACGTTTGAAGGAAGAAGATTCAGTAAGGTCGTCCGTTAAAATCTGATTTTTGTTATCGACATTAAAAGGGTTGAATTTTGTCGTTTTTCCGGTATTTCTGACAGGTTTTTCCTCAAAATAGATTTATTTTCAAGATAGCTGCAAGAAACTTTTCGCGCTCCGTTCTAAAAAACATCAGGCACGACGCCTAATTTTTTTTGAACGGAGATTTTTTATGGCTAAATTCGATAATCCGCTGAATAATGTAAAGATCGCGAGTCCTTGTTCACAGGATTGGAACGCAATGATCGGCGACGACCGCAAACGCTATTGCGGCGAATGCAAACTGAATGTTTATAATCTCTCGGGAATGAGCACGACCGATGCTGAAAACCTGATCATGAACGCCGAAGGCCGGCTCTGCGTCAGATTTTACAAACGCGCCGACGGCAGCGTCATCACCGAAGATTGTCCGGTCGGTTGGGCGCGCATTAAACAGCGCACAAAAGTTTATGCGACGGCGCTTGCCTCTTTGATTTTCAGCTTTTTCGGCGCGATCGGTTTGGTCGGAGCATTTAATAAGAGCCGTGAAACAAATACTATGGGCACCCTTGCCGTTTCAACGCCGAGACCGAAAACAACGCCGCAAGAAACGCCGCAAGAAACGCCGCCGCTGATGGGCGCGATCGCTCCGGTCAAACCTGAAAAGGAAGAAATAGTGGGTAAAATGGCGATACCGGAAAAAGAAGTAAAAGTAGTCAAAGTCGAAAAACGAAAGAATTAAACGACATCGAAGTTTGACGAATGGCAGATAGTCCCGCAAATTAGTCTCCAAGGAAACATTCGTCAAATAGAAGTTTCAAGTTTCAAGTTCAAAGT
>JANLTD010001168.1:0-1672 GCA_031362765.1 Acidobacteriota bacterium
AATAAATTATTATCAAACAGAGTCGGGGAGGATTGCCCGCCGGGATTCGAATTTAAAGATGGTATATGCGTGCGGATTTAAGCCTTCTCCAAAGATGACCAATAAAAGGATTTTGGCAACACGGTCGGCGTAATCTTCGCCGCCTGCTGTAAGTTCGCCTTCGCAGGCGGGTTGCGCTTTGATGATGTAATTTTAAGGTGAGGTCGGGATCAGAAAGCCACACCGCCCGCGCTGACCGCGATCCGTCGCTGAAAGCGGCGGATCGGCTTTGATTGCCCTGCAAGTTAGAAGGCAAAGAGTGGTTTTAAGCGTTTTTCAAACGCTGTCCCGCCCGCACTGACGGCGTTCCGTCCGTTTTTTCCTTCTTCCGAACTGATGTTATTTTAATCACGGACTTCAAATGACCGGTGCCAAAAATCTTCCAATCTGCGACAATCGAAAATGAAATGGACAGAAAACTCTGGCAAACTTCACGACGGAATATTTCATTGGAGAAAACTCTGGTGATGGCGATCTTGAATGTCACGCCTGACAGTTTTTCTGACGGCGGAAGGTTTTTCTTGATTGAGGAAGCCTTAAAACAGGCTGAAATATTTGTTGAGCAGGGCGCGCATATTTTAGACATCGGCGGTGAATCTACGCGTCCAGAGAGCGCACGGGTTTCTGCTGAAGAAGAGATTCGGCGCGTTGTTCCAATCATTGAGGCGATTTCAAAGCGTTTTGAGATTCCGATTTCGATTGATACGAGCAAACGGGAAGTTGCCGAAAAAGCATTTGAAGCCGGTGCGGAAATAATCAATGATGTTTCGGGTTTGCGGTTTGATGAAGGCATCGCCGAAGTTGCCGCAAAATATCAAACCGGCCTGGTTTTGATGCACTTGAGTGGGACTTTTGAAACGATGCACAAACAAGCGCCGGTTGAAGATATTTTATTGGAAGTTTCAAACGGACTTTGGTGGAGTATCGAAAAAGCAAATAGTTTTGGGGTGAAAAACGAGCAGATCGCGCTTGATATTGGGATCGGTTTCAGCAAAACCTTTGAGCAGAATTTAGACCTTATCGCCAAACTTGATAAACTTGTCACGGAATTTGCGAATTTTCCGATCCTTGTCGGAACTTCGCGGAAATCTTTTATCGGGAAAATTCTCGGCGGACTTGAACCTGATCAAAGATTGGCGGGAAGTTTGGCAAGTGCGGCGATCGCGGTTTGGAACGGTGCGCAAATTGTGCGGGCGCATGATGTTAAAGAAACCATTGAAGCCTTAACGGTAATCGAAACCATCAGAAACCTGAGAAAAAACGATGAATAATAAGAAAATGATCTTGCTTTTGCCGATTTTGTTATTTTTGGTAATTGTCGCAAAAGCCGATATGGCGCCCGAAGCGGGTTATGTTCGGGCAAGTTATAATTTGGTCATTGAAACAACCGAAGATCTCACGGACTTCCGGTTTTTTGTTGATTTTTACGGTGATCTAAAGGATATTGAAGTAAAAAGCAAAGGCCGGACAACCATTCCGCCGATCGGCGGCGGCGCAAGATATTCCAGCGGAACATTACTTGCGATTCCGGTCAAGAGTCTGAGCGGTTTCGTCGGTAAATTAACGCCGGAGCAATTAAACGGTTTATCCGAAACGATCAGAAACAAGAAGATCGAAGGCGTTCTCGAATTAG
>JANLTD010001175.1:0-1705 GCA_031362765.1 Acidobacteriota bacterium
TTTGTAAAATTTTCGGGTAATTCGATCTCGCCCTTTTCATCCAAAGAAAAATCCAAAGCGCAAAGCAGTTTTTTCTGATCGTTGAGTTCCCCCGAGCAAATCGTACAAACCGCAAAATGCAGCTCAAGATCGAGTTCCGCATACGGTTTGAGGTCACCGTCAAGGTAAGCGGCGATCTCGTATCGCGGACAAATAGTGTGATTTTGAACGACTTCCCTTTGCATCTATTACACAAATTTCAGATTGATTTGTTTCAACCCGAAACCAAAGCTCTGAAACCAATCTATATTCCGTTGAAACCTCGCTCGACAAATATTTCACGCATCATTTCACGGGCTCTGAACAGTCTGTTTTTGACAGTCCCGAGCGGCAGATTGGTTATTTCGGCAATCTCGTCATAACTCAGATCCTGTGCGTGCCGAAGGACAATCAGCTCGCGATAGACCGACGGCAGACATTTAACAACCGATTCGATCTCAGTCCGCCATTCGCTTCTTTCGCGATCTTGTTCGGGGGTTGGATTGGGACTTTCGATTTGGAGTTGATACGCGCCGTCTTTGTTTTCGGTTTCAATACTTTGCTCCTTAGGTGCGCGGCGGCGTATGAAATCAATCGCGGCATTATGTGCTATGCGGTAAAGCCACGTCGAAAATTTATATTCGGAACTGTATTTATGAAGCGAATTATAAACCTTGATGAAAACTTCCTGCGTGACATCGAGCGAAGAATCATAATCGTTCAGCATTCGAAAAACGTAATTGGTGATCGGTCGCTGATAACGCCGGACGAGTTCTTCAAAACCGTCTTCAAAACCGCTGATGGCTTTCGCGATCAATTCAACGTCGGTTAAACTTTTAATATTATTTAATGTAATTGCTTTGGAAATCATGACGCTAAGTTTCTACGGTATTAAAATCAGAAAAGTTTCAAATCTGAAAACTGCAAAAATAAATAATACAATTTTTATCCGTGTGTGAAAAAACTAAAAAGATGAAAAAGTTTCATTGATGCTCTTCAACAAAACTTTTTCACCTTTCCACTTTTTCCCTTTTCGACTTTTTATCCCTTCATCCTTTGCGCCTTGCTGACAAGTTCGACAAATTCAGTGCGATAATTTTTCAAATCGTTGCCGCGTGCGGAATTGGCAATTTGCCAGATGTTGTTCAGATTGGCGTCGCCTTTGTAATTTGAACCGCGCAAAATCATTCCGAATCCGGCAACCGCCGAAGCAAACCGCAGATTTTCCGAAGCATTGTCAAAAGCGTTGTTTTTATCGAGCAAACCCATCGTCAAAAGGCGGCTTTCGTTTCCGTCAGGTTCTTTGTAGCGCAGTTTGACGGTCAAAAGCTCGGCATTAAAGCGCGTGTCCGAAGGTTCGACTTTGCTATACCGCAAATCATCCACGCCCGGATTTTCAACCTTTTGACCTGCCGGAACGATTTCATAAAGCGCGGTTACGGTGTGACCTGCGCCGATTTCGCCGGCATCTTTTCTATCGTCATTGAAATCCGTATCAGCCAGCAGGCGATTTTCGTAACCGATCAAACGATAACCCGCGACCTTTGCGGGATTGAATTCAACCTGGATCTTAACGTCTTTGGCGATCGTGTAAAGCGTCCCCGCAACTTGATTGCCGAGAGCCTTGCGCGCCTCTTCGTTTGAATCAATGTAGGCGTAATTGCCGTTGCCCTTGTCGGCGAGTTTT
>JANLTD010001181.1:0-4618 GCA_031362765.1 Acidobacteriota bacterium
GAAGTGCCAAAAATTCAATTTTCAGTGGCGTGAAAAAAGAGTAATCGGAGGGGGCTCAAATATGGAGAAACGATTTTGTCGTATGTGGCGAGCGACGGTAACTGCGGAGGCGGAACGAAGTTCGCGATGGTATTAGATATGCCGGGAGCATTTAAACTCAAATTGGATGACGTAGATTCGGTAACTCGAGATGACGGGAGCGACCCAATTAAACTTCCAATAGAGCATGAAGAGTTTATTAAGAGTAAGCCCCGGTAATATTATTGAATCAAGCAGATAGAAAAATGCAGGTTGGGTGTCGCCGTAAAGATAAATATGGCTGCGCACGAATTTCAGTTGCAGTGGCAACATCTTTGCGAAGTCTATCTGCCATTTAAATCAGACGGCATATTTTGGCGATTTAGTCGCAGAACCAAGCCTGAAGATCCGGCGCAGGGATGGAAACTTCACATCTCGGCAACGGTTCTTGAGGCTTGCGATTTATTTGAGAAAGTCGCCCCTTTTTTGGTGTCTAAAAATCTACTTTTCAAAGCTCCCGAATCACTCAAAGAACTTATTAAAATCAATTCCGGCTTAGATTACGGGTATTGGCAAGTCGGGAAATTTCTGACGGTTTATCCTTCAGATGAAAAAGAAGCCGTTGAACTTGCCCGCGAACTACACGATTTGACGAGCGAATTTTTTTCGATTGCGGTGCCATTTGACAACCAATATTTACCAAATAGTTCAATTTTTTATCGGTACGGTGCTTTTGAAGAAATTGAAATGTTAACGGATGAAGGGTTGACCTTGCCTGCTGTCAGAAATTTATCGGGCGAACTCGTCTTTGATGACTGTTTGCGAGCTGTTCCTGAATGGCTGAATGATCCTTTTCCATCGGCCGCAGGATTTGTTGAAGTCGATTCTGAAACGGTTGAAACACCTTTGATGACAACCTATAAAGTTTTTCGCGCAATCACTCAGCGAGGCAAAGGCGGAACTTATCAGGCTTTGGATCTAAGCACCGATCCACCACGATTTTGTATTGTCAAAGAAGGTCGCCGACACGGGGAAGTTTCCTGGAATGGTCAGGACGGCTATCAACTTACAAAGAATGAGAAAATGGTTTTGCACGCTCTTGGTGAAAGCTACAAAGGCATTCCGCAATATTTCGCTTCATTTGAGGCATTTGATAACTTTTACCTTGTAATGGAATATGTCGAGGGCAATAGTCTTGCGGATTTGATGAAAATCAGACGGCGGCGTTTCTCAGTTAAACAAGTGATTTTTTATGCCGTCGGAATCGCAGAAATTATTGAAGAAATTCACAAATCAGGCTGGATTTGGAATGATTGCAAACCGTCAAATCTGATTGTTACAAATAAAACATCTCTCAGACCGATTGATTTTGAAGGCGGCTATCCGATCAATCAAACGGCGCCGTTTGATTGGAGAAGTCAGGCCTTTTCGAGACCCGGGAAAAATCAATCTTCATCAGAATCAGACGATCTTTACGCACTCGGTGCAGTAATTTATTTTCTTTTGACAGGAAGATTTTACAATTCAAACGCCGCGATTCCAATTGACAAACTTCGCCGAAAAGTGCCCGTAAAACTTCGGAATCTAATAGAAAATCTTTTGGAAACTTCTAATTCGGATAAAAAAACGACTGCTTCTGAAATTCGCGAAAAGTTTGAGAAAATACAAAATTCAAATTAAAGATTTGCGCATTTTTTGAGGTCGGCAAATCTTTTGTCTGTTCTTATTTCGTCGAAAATCGGATCTGTTATGACAAAGGGAAACGCCGGATATTTTTCATTGCAGGATTTAGTCAAATATTCAAAAACTTTGTCTTGTTCGCCAAGTCCGAGATATACTATCGCTTTTTCTTGCGGAGCAACATAATCGCCGCCATCTTTTTTTGAAAGTTCTTCCAAAACAGTCAGAATGTTTTGAGTTTCGTCTTTTCGTCCGATCCTGCCATATGCTAAACCAAGGGGCGCGGCGCCGTAGATTTTGTCTTCGAGATATAATCTTTCAAAGATTTGAATCGCTTCCGGTAATTTGCCGGTTGCTAAATATTGAAGACCGCGAAAGTAGTTTAGTCTTTTATGGTTTGGGAAAATTACCAACGATTCGGATAAAATTTTGTCCATTTTTTCATAATCTCTCTCAAAATAATAAGTACGTGCCAAACTTAAATACGGCAATACCGAAAAGGGTGAGAATTCTCTTGCTTTGTTTGCCTCTTCAATTGACCCGGCATAATCTCTTTTAATAATCAGTAAATTTGATAATCCCAAATGTGCCTGTGGAAATTCGGAATTACGAATCAATGCAGCCCGGAATTTACTTTCCGCTTCATCCCAGTCCCATTCATATCTGAGTTTGATCATACCTAATGATACATACGGCTCACACAAAGTATCATCAATATCTAAGGCTTGTTTGGCCGCTGCCTTGGCTGATTTAACGGCTTCTGTGGGTGATACGGAGCCTTTGTGACCCGGTACGCTAAAGAGCGTATAGGTATCGGCTAATCCTGTCCAGGCTTTTGCATAGACGGGGTCTAATGTCGTTGCATCTCTAAAATATCGCTCGGCGTTCTTTAGATCTTCGCCTTCTTGCCTTTCTAAATAATATCGGCCGCGAATATACAACAACTTTGCCTCAGGACTTTCGGTATCCCTTTTAGCCAATTTATTTTTATCTTCATCCGTTAGTTTTGATTGAATTTTATCAATGATTCGAGTCGCAATCTCTTCCGGAAATCTGATTAGATTTGTTTCATCAATTTTGGTTTCGTAAGGATCAATTAATGCGCCATCGGAAACTCTGATTATCTTGGTTTCAAGAAAGAATCCGTCATTACGGCTCTTTATTATCCCGACAAAAACGGCATCAACATTTAATTCTTTTCCGGCATCTCGCGGATCAATCACTTTTTTCTTGAAACGGTTAATAACGGATTCATTTTTGACCTTTAAATCAGATAAATTTGAGAGTTTATCGATAATACTTTGGGTCAATCCGTCGGCCAGATATTCTTTTTCGACTGGGGCATTTTCAAAGGAAATTGGTAAAACTGCTAAAGTTCGAGGTTCGTTTCTGCCAGTGCTGAAAAAATAGACAGCCAAAAAAGCAATCAGAATAACGACGGCAAATGCCAGATTGATAAAAAATCCCGCGCGGCGTTTTGTGGCGCTTTTGGGGTAATTATCGCTTTCGGCATTATCGAGTTCGACCAAGATTTCCGCTGCCGATTGGAATCTTTCGGCTTTGTCTTTGTCGAGACATCTTTCGACGATTTGTAGCAAACCTTCCGAAAAGCCGGGCGCATTTTCTTTTGTAAGAGTAGGTTTTTCGCTCAGAATCGCGGCGATCGTTTCCGCCTGACTTTGACGGCTGAACGGATTTTGCCGGAAAATCAGTTCGTAGAGAATGATTCCGACGCTGAAAATATCGCTGCGAAAATCGAGTCTTTCGCCGCGCAGCTGTTCGGGCGACATATATGAGACCGTTCCAATTATCAGTCCGTTTTGGGAACAGCGGCTGATTTCGCTGCTTGATCTGGGTGCCGTAATTTGATTTTGCGGCAACACTTTGGCCAACCCGAAATCGAGGACTTTTATTTGACCATCACCATTCAACATAATATTTCCGGGTTTCAGGTCGCGGTGAATTACGCCGTGGGAATGGGCAAAAGCGACGGCGGTGACGATTTGCCGCGTCAATCGTTTAAATTCTTCGACGCTGACGGATTCTTTAGTTGAAGTCTCGTTCAGCGTTTTTCCCTCGACATATTGCATCACGATAAAATGATGCTCGTCCGTTTGCTCGAAACCGTGCACGGCGCAAATATTCGGATGATCGAGCGCGGCTGCCGCTTGCGCTTCTTTGACGAGTTGGCGTTTTGCCGAATTATCGTCTTTGAGCGATTGGGAAAGGAATTTGAGCGCAACAAAACGATTTAGACGCGTGTCGAAAGCTCTATAGACTTCGCCCATTCCGCCGACGCCGATCTTTTCTTTCAATTCGTAAAAACCGATTGTCGAGCCGGACAGATCTATTTGTGAAGTTTCGTGAATTGCGCCAAGCCCGAGTTCAAAGACCGGCTGCCGAAGAAATTCCGGTTTGCCTTCAAAACTTTCGATCAAGGCTTCGACTTCGGCAAGCATTTCGCCGTCGTCCGCGCATTCGCGTTGCAGAAAAGTTTTTCGATCTTCAAACGGCAAACTGATCGCAGTATGAAAAATATTTTCCAATTTATCCCAGTTAGTTACGTTCATTTCTGATTTCGCGTGCCAGCCAGGCCTTTGCCATATTCCAATCACGCGTAATGGTAATCTCTGAAACCTTTAATACTTCGGCGGTTTCAGAAACGCTCAAACCACCGTAATAGCGAAGTTCGACGACTTTTGCCTTGCGTTCGTCAATCTCAGCCAATCGAAGGAGCGCTTCTTCAAGCGCGAGAATTTCATCGGATTTCTCATCGAGGATGATAAATGCTTCGTCAAATTCGACCTTGACCATTCCGCCGCCGCGTTTTTGCCGGTTACGGTCGCGGATATAATTGAGCAAAAATTGGCGCATCAGGTGAGCGGCAATGCCAAAAAAATGAGCGCGATTTTGCCATTCG
>JANLTD010001194.1:0-1972 GCA_031362765.1 Acidobacteriota bacterium
TTTGGTTTTTGGTTTTATTAGATGGAAACTCGTGATTTTCAAACAAGACTGACCAAAATTAGCGGTCGTGGCGAGAAATTCAAGGTCAATCGGCAATTTCTTTCCAAAAAACCAAAGACCAAAGACCAAAGATCTAAACAATTACAATTATCCTTTATTTCAGCAATTTTACGTGATCGTTTTCTCTTTTGCCCGATTAAATTTCAGAATTTCTTTGGGCGAATTTTTGTGCAACGGCGTTGGCAATCCAGGCAATAAATAGCCATTGAAAAACTATAAAAAACGTGACGAAACCCGATCTGACATAAAATCGGGTATCATAAGAAAGTTCAGGAAGGAAATTTCTTAAAATTTCGTATAATAAGCCGGAAGAAATTAAAGCCGGCAAATTCAAACTGAGAAAGATTTTGCCTGCAATATTTCGCGAAAGATCAGCAAAGACAAAAAGTTTTCCCGCAAAATAACAAAGATTCAGAGCGGCCAAAACAATACCGAAACGATTAGAAAGTAGATTGACGACGAATTTTTTCATTTCTTTTACCTCACAGATTTGTTATTTTCTTTACACAGTGTTTTTTTAGATTTGTTCCCGAAAATGTCAGAAATAGTTTTTCCAGATCCGCGCGAGCACGAATTTACCGAATGGGTTTTGTTCGGCGATTATTATTACAATGCCCGCGACATCATTGGTTTCGGCGGCGATCTGACGCTTGGAAATTTAAGAAATGCTTACCGGCACGGAATTTTTCCGTGGCACGTCGAAGGACTTCCGTTGCCGTGGTATTGTCCCGAAGACCGCGCGATCCTCGATTTTGCCGAACTTCATATCCCGAAGAGTTTGCGGAAAGAATTGGCGAAAACGCCCTTTTCGTTGACGATTGATAAAGATTTTGAAGCGGTCATCACGCATTGCGCGGGCGCCCGCAGAGGCGCCCGCAACGGAACCTGGATAACCGGCGAATTTATCCGCGCTTATTGCGATTTACACGCGGCGGGCGACGCACACAGCGTCGAGGTCTGGGAAGATAAAGAACTCGTCGGGGGACTTTACGGCGTTGACGCGGGCGGCGTTTTTTGCGGCGAGAGTATGTTTTATTTTCGTTCAAACGCCTCAAAATTTGCGCTGCTGCATCTTATCGAACATCTTGAATCGCGCGGCGCAACGTGGGTTGATATTCAGGTCATGACCCCGCATTTTAAAGTTCTCGGCGCGGAAGAGATCGAGCGCAGCGATTTTCTTGATAAACTCGAAAAAACACTGGAATTATATTTAACATTATTTTGAGATTTGAGAAGCGTGAAATATTGGTTCAAAGGAAAAAAATATGAAAAACTTTCTGATCTACGGAGCAAACGGTTACACGGGCGAGCTTGTCACACGCTTTGCCGCTGAAAAAGGTTTGAAACCTATCTTGGCGGGCAGAAATGCCGAAAAGGTTGAGGCGTTGGCAAAGCAGTTTGAAATGCCGTTTCGCGTTTTTGATCTAAATGATTCGGAAAAACTTGACGCGGCTCTCGCCGAGGTCGAATTTGTTCTCCATTGCGCGGGACCTTTTTCGTTGACTTCACGGGCGATGGTCGAAGCATGTCTGCGCACAAAGCGGCATTATCTCGATATAACTGGCGAGATCGCGGTTTTTGAAGCGATGGCGCTGCTTGATAGACGAGCGCAGGACGCGGGCATTATGATCATGCCGGGCGTCGGATTTGACGTTGTGCCGTCAGATTGTCTGGCGCGGCATTTGAAAGATCGTCTGCCGACGGCGACACATTTGACGCTTGCTTTTTATGGCTTGGGGCGAATCTCGCACGGCACGCAGGCGACGATGACGATGAATGTCGGAAGCGGCGGCGCGATTCGCAAGGATGGCGAAATTACAAGTGTTCCGGCGGCGTACAAAACGCGTGAAATTGATTTCGGCGAGGTCAAAAAACTTGGCGTGACGATTCCGTGGGGCGATGTTTCGACCGC
>JANLTD010001199.1:0-4795 GCA_031362765.1 Acidobacteriota bacterium
AAAACCAAAGACCAAAAGCCGAAGACCTAAACAACCACGCAAATTTTATTTACCTATATCCTTTCGATACTGCATTCCGCTCCATGAAATTGCATTAACTGCTTGATAAGCTGATTGCAGAGCTTCTGACAACTTTTCGCCGGTGGCCGTTACGCCGAGAACACGTCCGCCGGCTGTGATAAAGTTTCCGTTTTCGTCTTTTGCAGTTCCGGCGTGAAAGATCTCGACATTTCCACTTTTTTTTGCCAATTCCAATCCGTAAATAATATCACTTGTTTGCGGTTTGTCCGGATAATGGCGCGCGGCAAGTACCACACACGCCGCGCTGCCTGTTTGCCATTCGATTGCAAGTGTATCGAGCGATTGCGACAACATTGCTTCGCAGATCTCAACCAAATCCGTTTTCAGTTGAACAAGGATCACCTGTGTTTCAGGATCGCCGAAGCGTGCATTATATTCCAAAACCTTCGCTCCGGTGTCGGTCATCATCAAACCGAGAAATAAAATACCCCGAAATGCGAAGCCGTCTTCTTTTGCGCCTTTAAGCGTCGGCTTGATGGTTTCTTCGATGATTCTTGCGGTTTGCTCTTGAGTCAAAAGATCCTGATCGGATACTGTTCCCATTCCTCCCGTGTTCGCGCCGCGACCGCCTTCGCCGATGCGTTTATGATCGCGGACCGGCGGCATTAACGCGAAATTTTCGCCGTCGGCAAATGCGATCAGCGACACTTCCCTGCCGAATAGGCATTCTTCCAACACAATTTTCTCGGTTGCATCTTTGCCGACGAGTTCTTCGAGTTCTTCGATCGCTTTGATTGCCTCTGTTCGGTTATTGGCGACAACCACGCCTTTCCCGGCGGCAAGTCCGTCGGCTTTGACGACTGTCGGTGCGTTCTCATCCCCGAAAAATCCGCTTTCCAGTATTTGTTTTGCTTGAATGATTGATAATGCAGTTTTGTATTTTGCCGTCGGAATGTTGTGCCGCTCCATAAAATCTTTGGCAAATGATTTACTTGCTTCTAGTTGTGCCGCTTTTTGGCTGACACCGATGATGTTTAAATTTCTTTTTTCAAATTCATCAACTATACCGAGCGCGAGCGCCGTTTCGCCGCCAACGAAGGTTAAATCAACCTGATTCGATTGCGCAAAATCAGCGAGCTTTTCGATTTCTGTTGGTTTGATAGCAAGACATTCGGCAATTTCGGCAATTCCGGCATTTCCGTCAGCGCAAAATATTTTTTCAACCCTTTTACTTTTCTGAAACGAACGACAAATTGTATGTTCGCGCCCGCCTGAACCGACAACCAATATTTTCATAACCTTATGTTATCTCAAAAACAATTTTTACGGTCCACCAAAACGAATTGATTTTCTTGTTTAATTTTGCTTTTTAGGAACATTTCCGATAAATTTCAAAACAAAACCGCAAAGCCGTTCAAAATGTTTAATGAATTATTACACCTATACTTGACACCTAAAAGCATTAGTTATAATTTCAACAAAGATTCACTCAATTTTTACGTAGCTGTTTAGGTCATTGAGTAGAATCTGAAACAAATGCTTTTTGAATTGGAAGGATTTGCTTTAGCTGACGTTAAAAAAGGTTGACTCTTTCAACCGGCTTAAGCCAAATTTCAAAATAGATAATACTCCTCAAAGCTTTAGCTAAACGCGACGCGGATGATTGATATTTTCATTATGTTTGGCTCAAGCCTGAGTGTTGATTGCAAAATAACCCGTCGGCTCATGCAGAACCTTCCAAGTCATAAAATCCAAGATCTAAACAATTACGTTTTTACTATATAAGTCAATAATTGTGTAATCGCATTTAATTTGCCGAAAAGGCTCGCGCCCGCTTATTTGGATAATTCAATTTGACGGGCGACTTTTCCCGGAGCAAGGCTTTCGCCTCTTCTACACCTTTTATTCAATTATGTTGAAAAAAGATAAGCGAAAGCCGGGAGAGAAAATGAAACCAGTGGTTAAACCTGACAACTTAAAAGAGTTTAACGAAAGGACCTTCGCCGACGAAGCGGAATTTCAAGATAAAAACATACTCTGCATCGATTGCGGCCAGGAATTCGTTTGGTCAAACGGTGAACAGGTATTTTTCCGTGACAAAGGATTAACAAATCCGCCCAAACGCTGTAAAAACTGTAAACAAGCCAAAAATGACAGACTGGCCGCTGTCAGTGCCGCACAGGCCGCCGGAGTTAAACAAAGGATAGAAGTTACCGTGCATTGTGCAAAATGTCATTCACAAACAACCGTTCCATTCTATCCCTCGCAAGGACGTCCGGTTTTTTGCCGAAGCTGTTATTTAGAAAAAAATCCCCATTTAATAAACGGCATCGAGAGCTGAATTCGGGATTCCGATCTTACTATCCGCCAACGTGAACATTCGGACGGCGTTCCGGATCACTTTCGGCTTGCCTCAGGATTTCTCTCGTGACTGGCGCTGTATCACCTTCGCCAAACAATATGTAACGAATCAAATATGTAATCGGATTGCCTTCGCTCCAACCGAAATAGACATGCGGAATTTTACCGGTTCGATCTCGCAAATATATCAAGAATGCCGCAATAGCATTAGGAACTGCCGGTGATTCCGTTCGCAAAACTTTATAACCGTCAATTTCAACGCCTCGGATCTTCAGTTTTCCTTTGAATTCCGAGGCATCACCCAAATCAATTTCGTAAAAAATCACGGGGTCGGTCGAAGGAATATGATTGTCGATCCGTTTCTCGTGTTCTTTGAAACGATATTCGGCAACATCGCCTTTTTCGCGCCGGTTAGTAACGATACGAATATCGCCGGCTTCCATTTCTTCGACAAATTCTAACGCTTTTTCGTCAAGCTCAATGTTGTCAATCCGAATTTCGGTTGAGCGCAATGCCCTTGAAATAAATGACGCGGCAATAATTGTAAAGATAAAAAATGAAGCTATTTTGATACCATCAGGGCGCTCGATGACATTAGCGATCGTGGTGTATGCAAAAATAATTGAAATAAAGCCATATGCCCATTTCCAACGATTCTTTCTGCGCCAGGCCGACAAGGTGACAGCAACTGCTGCGGAAGACATCAAAACTAACACACCGGTCGCATATGCACCGCCTTGCGCATCGACATCAGCTTCAAAAATAATTGTGACTGCAAAACAAATAGCAATAAAAACAATCGTTAAAGGTCGCGTCGCTCGCGCCCATTCAGGAGCCATTCCGTAACGCGGCAAATAACGGGGAACGATATTCAAAAGTCCAGCCATTGCGGATGCGCCAGCAAACCACAAAATCAAAATCGTGCTGATGTCATAAATAGTGCCGAAAACATTACCAATTAAGGGACTGAAAATTTCACCGAATTTGTCGTGCGCGATATAAGCGAGAGCGCGACCGTTTGCTTTTCCTTTTTCTGATCCACAAGAACAGAATTGCGGTAGGTCTGGAAGTTTTTCAACATTATCACAACCAATCTGCGGACAAAATTCTTTTTCGGGAATTAAAACGCTGGTCACGAAACTGCTCGCAATAAGCATAAAGCTCATTATCAAGGCCGCCGTTGCCAACATTTTTCGGGTATTTCCGATCCGGTTAGGACTTTTGACCAAAGGCATCACGGCAACGCCAGTTTCAAATCCGGAAAGTCCAAGAGCGAGTTTTGGAAAAACAATCAACGAAAGTGCAACAATCATTAACAAACTCCGCGCTTCGACTCCTCCACTTGCGGTTTTATTAGTAAAAAGTGCGGTTTTCCAGTTGGCAAGCAGTTCCGGATGCACGATGAAAACTTCGTAAAGCCCGACTGCCAAAACGATCAAATTCAAAAATAAATAAATTGTGACAAGCACGACCGCGATTCCGATGGCTTCTTTAAAACCCTTCAGGAAAACTGCGCCAAGAACTGCAATTAATACCAGTGTAAGGGCAACCGGATGTTCCAAAAAATGCAGATTCCCCTGGACAAATGGGTTTTCAATTACGTGTGCCGTCGCATCCGCGGCTGAAAGTGTAATCGTGATAACAAAATCTGTCGCCACAAATCCCAACAAAGCCAAAACAAAAAGTTTCCCCTTCCAGCGCGACAATAAAGCTTCGAGCATTGCAATGGATCCTTCGCCATGTGGACTCTCCTTCGCAATCCTACTGTAAATCGGCAATGCTCCAAACAAAGTTAATAGAATCAGGATCAAAGTTGCCACCGGCGACAATACGCCTGCCGCAATAAATGCAATTCCGGGTTGATAACCGAGGGTTGAAAAATAATCAACACCGGTAAGACACATCACTTTCCACCAGGGATGTTTTTGATGTCGTCCCTCCTGCTCATGCGGACCTTCAATTTCCTCAACTCCTTGATACATCCATTTTTGAAGCCAATTTTTCTTAGGTTTTTCCATATTCACTTTTGAAGTATCAAAAGACCGTCAGACAAACATATCCACGGTCTTTGTTAAGGTAAAGATCAAATAATTTTAGGTAGCACCACAAAAACAGAAGTAAATTGTTTTTTTATTTAAGCCAAAATAAGAACAAAACAAATTTTACGACTATTTATGAACAGGTCAAGCATAGAAACAATTACTTTCCTAACTTCTTGAATAATAAACTGAATGGGAATGAGTAAATGAACGAACTAAATTATCTAAAATTGGAAATCCCGGATAATAATTCAGATGTTTCCCGATTATTAGTCAAAAACGCCGCTACTCCAGGGATTAATAAACTTTTCGACCGTAATGCTTCCGGTCAAAAAATCAATTGCCCCATCTTTATTTTGTAAAAAAATTGTATT
>JANLTD010001201.1:0-3079 GCA_031362765.1 Acidobacteriota bacterium
ATCGTGAGGTGAAAATATGACCGCAGTTCCGATAAAAAAATACACCCTTGAAGAATATTTTGAACTCGACCGCAATGCCGAAGGCAATTTTGAATATTTCAACGGAGAAGTATTTGAAATGAGCGGAGTTTCGGTCAATCACGCAACAATCGAAATTAATCTTGCTGAAATACTAAATCCAATTGCACGAAAAAAAAGTTGCCGCGCTTTTCCGGCCAATTTAAGAATCAGAGTTCCGACAATTCCGCCATATCGTTATCCTGATTTGTCGGTTGTGTGTGGAATGGCTCAATTTGAAGAACTTGGCGGATTGCAATGTTTGGTAAATCCGCTCTTAATAGTCGAAGTTCTTTCCGATTCAACCGAAAAATTTGACCGGGGCGAAAAATTTCGTCAATACAAACTTATCGATACCTTTCGCGAATATTTACTGGTTGAACAAAATGCCAAAAATATTACGCTTTTTCAAAAACACAGCGACCGCTTTTGGCTTCAGAGCGATTATATCGGAGGCGAATTCCTACATATCACCACTTTGGATTTTGATTTGAGTGTGGACGAAGTTTATCAAGGTGTTGATTTTACGACAATAACTGAATGAATGAAATTATTTTAGATGGGGAAAGCTTGTCATTTGAACAGACAATCGCAGTTGCTTACGGCAAACCGAACGAACCGCGAGTTGTTTTATCGGAAAAAGCCAAAGAAAACGTCAAACGGGCGGCGGATGCCGTGCAAATACTCCTCGAACGCGGCGAAATTGCTTATGGAATTACAACCGGATTCGGAGCTTTTAAGGACAAGATAATTTCACGTGAAGAGGTCGAAAAACTTCAAAGAAATATCGTCGTCAGCCACGCCGTCGGCGTTGGAAATCCGTTTGATATTGCGACGACGCGGGCGATCATGCTGATTCGTGCCAATACGTTGGCACGCGGTTTTTCGGGAATTCGGCTAGAAACCTTAGAGTTATTACTCGAATTCTTGAATCGCGGGATTCACCCGATCATTCCCGAAAAAGGAAGTCTCGGTGCGAGCGGCGATTTGGCTCCGCTCGCGCATATGGCGTGCGTGCTGATTGGCGAGGGCGAAACCGAATTTGAGGGCGAAACCCTTTGGGCAAAAGATGCGCTCTTAAAAGCCGGTTTAAAGCCGATAAAGCTTGCCGCCAAAGAGGGCTTGGCTTTAACGAACGGCACGACCATTATGACTGCGGTTGGATTGCTTGAAACTCATAAAGCCAAAAGACTTGCCGAATTGGCGGATCTCTCGGGCTGTTTGAGTCTGGAAGCCTTAAACGGCACGACACTCGCGTTTGACGCGCGTATTCACGCCCTTCGTCCGCATCCACGCCAGATTCATTGCGCCGAAAATTTGCGTGAAATCCTGCACGGAAGCGAATTTACCCGCAAGTTTGATTCGTCGAATGTGCAGGATGCTTATACATTACGATGTATTCCGCAAGTTCACGGTGCCTGCCGCGATGCCGTCGCCTATGCTGATTGGATGATAAAATTAGAACTCAATTCCGTAACTGATAATCCACTCATATTTATCAGCGACTCGGAGACGCGGAGACAGGGCGACACGGAGATTGAAACCCAACTCGACGATAAAATCTCCGCGTCACCGCGTCTCCGCGTCTCGGCGTCCAAAATTGAGGTTGTAAGCGGCGGGAATTTCCACGGCGAACCGCTTGCGTTGGCGTTTGATTATCTGGCAATTGCGCTTTCCGAACTCGGAAATATCAGCGAGCGAAGATTGATGAGGTTAACCGATGAATCTTCAAACTCGCATGTCTTGCCGGCGTTTTTGACCGAAAACGGCGGATTGAATTCGGGGTTTATGATCGTTCAATACACGGCCGCCGCGCTTTGCACAGAAAACAAGATTCTCGCGCATCCGGCATCGGTTGATACGATTCCGACCTCTGCAAACGTCGAAGACCACGTTTCGATGGGCGCGACGTCCGCGCTCAAATTAAGGCAAATTGCGGAAAATCTCGAACAGATCCTCGCGCTCGAACTTTTTGCCGCCGCGCAAGGGATTGACTTTCGTAAAAAAAGGATCGGCGCGGACAAAAAACTCGGGCAAAAGACTCAACCGGTTTATGATAAGATCCGCAAATACGTCCCGTTTATCGAGGAAGATACGCTGATGTATCCGCATATCAAAGCCGTCAAAAACCTGATTCAGGAAATTGTTTGATGATAATAGGTTGAAATCTTGAAAAATTTGGAATAAATTTCTAACAGCCCGGCATTTAAGAGGGTGACAAACTTGTCCAGGGAAAAAGTTGAAGTGCAATCATCAATAGTTTTGGCAAATGCCCAAAAATCTTTGGTCGGACAATGTGTCGCAGTTTTGCGGCAGGGAACGGATTTGATTGAAAATCTGGATGACGCGGTTTATTTAAAGGTCGAATCACCAGGAAAATCAAGCGTCGGCACGCATTTTCGCCATAATCTGGATTTTGTGACAAATTTTCTGTCCGGACTGGAATCGGAAAAATGCGATTATAATCGGCGCGAAAGAAATTTGCAGGTTGAGACAGATCGCATTTTTGCGGTTTCTCGTTTTCGTTCAGTAATTTCCGAACTTGAAGATCTCCCGCCTGAATTGCTCGTAAAAAAGATTTTGGTTCGTTCTGAAACTATCGAAAATTTGTGGTGCGAATCGTCGGCAATGCGGGAATTGGAATTTTTGCAAAGCCATACAATACATCATTATGCCTTGATCGAAGCGAAATTAGCTCTATTCGGTTATCAAACGCCGGCTGGATTTGGTGTTGCGCCTTCAACTCTTGAATTTTGGAAAAGCCAAACGGCTTAAAGGTTTAGGAGAAAAAAATGAATATCTTTAGTTGGATCTTTCGGATCATTGTAGCATTAATTTTGTTGCAGACATTGCTTTTCAAATTTACGGGCGCAGACGAATCGAAATATATTTTTACGACCCTGATGGGCGAATCGGAAGCAGTCGGACGCATTGGTTCGGGCGTTGTTGAACTGCTCGCGGTCATTTTACTTTTTATCCCGTCGACGACCTGGCTTGGCGCGCTGCTTGCCCTCGGGACGAT
>JANLTD010001217.1:0-9792 GCA_031362765.1 Acidobacteriota bacterium
ACAGGTCTGGAAGGGTTGCTTTGCGCCCGCTCAAGTCAAAACATATTCAATTCAAAAAAAGTAATCCCCATTCAAGTAGCCGCTCTAAAGACCGAGCTTCTAAACTAGCGTTCTAACTTATTTTTGCATTTTCGCAAGAAATTTCTTCCGCATCTCAGAAAATGGGTCAATTACATTTCCAAATCATCTATTTGTAAATTAACAGGTGCGGCGCCCGCGCCGATTGCCGCGTCAACAAGCTTGACAATGCTGAGGTAGTTGGCCGACCGAGGGCCTTTGACGGAAACCGTTTTTTCAACGTCGTTGGATCCCGCACGGAATATTCCTTTTGACTCGCGGTCCTTAAAAATCTGCGTGAGTTTTGCTTTTACCTCATTATCATTAACGGCATCTTCGTTGTTCAGTTTGATCTTGCCGACTTTTGATATTGCGATAACAAGGGTCAACGGATTCGGCCTGACAGGAACGTCCTCATCTTTCGGTTCGGCGGGAATCTTCACTTTCAGCATCGAAAATCGCCCGTCGGTTTTACCGTTTGCGCCGACTATTAAACCGATGTTTTCGATATTTTCTTTGCGGATAGTGCTCAACATTTTCACGACATCACCGAATTCGGTTTGGCTGTCGGCATTCAAATAAAGCAATTGCCGTTCGGATGGATTTGTCTTGAGCGCCTGAATGATCTTCGTTTGGACAAGATCGTCCGCCGCGGCCTCGGCTCCGACGTAAAATTGTTTCCCGGGCAAGACGGAAACAACGATCGCCTTTCCGTCTCCAATATGCGTGTCGGGCATCGAATTCTGTATATTTGGCGGCAAATTCGCCAGGGGGAAATCTAATTTAGACGCTGATTCGTGGGTTACGCCGTTGACGGCTGTTTTGATCTGGGAGCAGGAAATCGCCAGGACCGCAATCGAAATCAGCCCTAAAAGTTTTATTTTATTCATATTTTACGATACAGATTAACAGAATATTGATTTTACAGGACTGACGAGAAACACTTTGTATTTTAACGTATTTTCGTTCCATTCAGCTGACAAAAATCCAAGGCCTGACAAAAAAAGGGACGACCGCCTTCGCAATCGTCCCCAATTGTTTTTGCTCTTTGAAACAAATTATTTCGCCGCCGCTTCGGATTCTTTGTCTTTGGGGAGAATGTAGAGAATCCGCGAACAGCTTTCGCAGGTGATGATCTTGTCGCCGCGGCGGACTTCCATTTGCATATGCGGGCGCAGCGCGATGTGGCACGCGCTGCACGAACTGTTGATGACTTCCGCCACGGCGATTCCGTCGCGGCTGCGTTGGGCAAAGCGGTCATAGACGGATGCCAGATTTTTTGGCAGTGTCACGAAAACCTTTTGGCGTTTGACGCTTTCGCTGTCAAATTCCTTTTTGGCTTTGGCGAGCTGTTTGTCAAAAACGGCCAATGCCGCATCGCGTTTTGATTCGAGACCGTTGATCTCTTCGGCGCGTTCTTCGAGCGTTTTTTCGACCTCTTCGATCGCCGTCATTTTTTCGATCGCCTGCGTTTCGAACGCGTTGATCTGCTTTTGCAGCGAATCGGTTTCGCGCATCGCGGTTTCGTATTCTTTTTGGTTTTGCGAATGTTTCAAATTGCGGTCGGCGCGTTCGAGATAGGTTTTGTTTTCGGCAATTTGTTTTTCCAATTCGGCGCGTTCTTCACGCAGAGTGTCGCGGTTTGCCTGTATCTCGCGAATAGAAGAGGCGTGCTGTTCAAACTCTTGTTCAATACTTGCACGCCTCTCGTCTGCCGTTTCAATTGTAGTCTTTAATTTTCTGATGTTGGTATCGGTAATCTGTAAATTTACCAGCTTTTCAAGTTCTGCTTTCACGTTTATTAAAAAATCCCCTTTAAATCTATATTAAATTATTTTTATTTTACACGACAATTTTCAAAATGTGTAACGGGTTAATGAATTTGAGTGGAGAGTGGAGAGTGGAGAGTGGAGAGTGGAGAGTGGAGAGCCTTAAGTCTTGAGTTCTACACCTTGATTTCAGTAAGAATTCTTTGACTCTCTACTCTCCACTCTCTACTCTCCACTTTTCTTCAAACCGTGCCGAGAAAGGTCTGAAAATGAGTGATCAAATCCTTGAGTTCGAACGAGATCCGCAGACGGTCTTCGCCGACGGTGAACCAACGCGGGCGATCTTCAAATTTGATCAAATGAAGTTCGGCGTTCGCTTTGGCAATTCCGAAATGCGTCACGCGGGCAACGGCGAGCGCATTTCCGCGCATAAAACCGTCGCCGGGCGAACGCGTCCAACCCGCTTCGACTGTCAGACATCTTACTCCTTGACGAAATTTAAGAAGCGAACCGACATAACTTGAATTGGCGGAAGAAAAACGGTGCGAATCGGATTTTTCGATTGAAATAGCGGCGTTTTTGCGGTTGGCGTGAGCGGCAACTTCCTGCATTGTCTCAAAAAGCCATTTGATGCTCAATTCACGAAGCGCGTCGTTGGCGGTTTTGACCGCGAGAAATTCGGCAAGCCCTTCGTGCGATTTTGGGTTGTTGGCGGCTTCGGCAATCATCTGTTCCCAAACTTCGTCGAGTTCGTTCATAGCTTGAAGCATAAAACCGCAAGCGGATAATTGCAATTTCGTGTTATTATTTTGAGAAAATGTAAATCGTTAATTGTATTGCCTCAATAAAAAGTTAGATCTGCTCACGCGCAGATACTGAAAGCTCGAAATATATCAATGTTTGTTTATGTTAGTTTGAGAAGTTGCGCAATTGAAAATTAAATTAAGAAATATAAGCGATTACATTCGGAATAAGTGATAGGTGAAAAGTGACAGGTGATAGGTGAAATCCACTTATCACTTATCACCTTTCACTTTTCACTTATTCCGAATGACAGGCAACTGCGCGTACTCCAAAGATTATTTCGCCGGCGCACGCAGGCAATAAACCATTCTTTAACTTTTACTGAGGCATAACCCGATAATCGAAATTTTTCTTGACAATTACCGATTAACGATTAACATTTAGCTTTTACAAGGCGTTATGAAAAATTTAGCAATTCTTTTTTTTCTTATCATATTTTCACTCACGGCGTTCGGGCAAACCCCGAAACCGACTCCAAAAAAGACTCTGAAACCGACCAAAACGGTTATGCCAAAGCTCGGCACTGAAACGGAAGAGTTTGAAAAAGCCAAAGCGATCACGGACAAGTACGAAAAAATCGCGGCGTTACAGAACTTTATCAAAAACTTTCCGGCCTCGACCGAAATTGTCCGCGCTCAAGGTTTGATAGTCAGCGCACGCGCCCAGCTCGGCGATGAAAAATTGCGCGCCGGCGAAACCCAAGCCGGTATTGACCTCTTTAAGCTCGCGGTCGCGGAAGCGCCGACGCCGGTTCCCGATGATCTTTTTACCAAAGTGATGCTGGGTTTTCCGATCAATCTCGATTCCGTCGGACAACGCGGTGCGGCATTTGATATGGTCAAGATGATCGAGGAAAAGATCGGCGCAAATGCTACCCAGATTCTTGATCTGTCAAAATTCTATATCAATGTCAAATACGGCACGGAGGCGATCCGGCTCGCACAAAAGTCGGTCGAGCTCGCGCCCGATTCGGCAGCTGCTTATCAGGTTCTGGCAATCGCCAATCGTTTGAATTTTCGGCTTGAAGACGCGGCGAATGCTTACGCTAAATCTTTAGAACTTAACGGCGAATTACCCGGCAACCGGCAGCACCTTGCGGAAATGAAGCGGGCGCTCGGGAAAAATGATGAAGCGATCGCGCTCTATCGAGAGATACTTGGAAAAGATTCTACGGACATTGCCGCCCAAACCGGTTTGACGCTTGCGCTTTTCGGCGCGGACAAACAGGCGGAAGCCGAAGCTGAATTAGACCGATCGCTTGCCGCGATGCCGAACAATGTCAAACTGCTGACCGGCGCGGCTTATTGGTATGCCGCGCGCGGTCAAAACGAAAAGGCGATCGAATTTTCGCAAAAAGCGATTGCCGCTGATCGTAATTTCGTATGGGCTTACATCGCTCAGGCGCGGGCGCTTTCCGCACAGGGCAAACCGCTCGAAGCCGAAAATATGCTGCTTTCAGCTCGACTGACGATCGGGCAATCGAGCGATTTTCCGACATTTGACTACGAACTTGCTTCGGCCAGACTCGCCGCCGGACTTTACCGCGAAGCGGCGGAAACCTTAAAGAAGAACTTCCTGGTCAACAAAGAAGGCTTGATCGAAACCTACATCGGCAACCGTATTTTGGCAGATGCGAAAAGTTTTACGGAACTGCTTTCGCTCGAACGTCAAGCCGATCTTTTTGAATCGGCTGCCGCTGACACTGCCGAAAATACGAATCGCCTTAAATCATTGCTCGAATTTCAGCAAAAACTCGACGCGGCCGACGCAACCGAAAGCGACCTTGCGCTGACGGCAGATAATTTTGCCAAAGGCGGCGACAATATGCGGCTTCATCGGCAGCTTTTTGCCGCGAGTCGCCTTTTGCAGAGAAAAACGGCTTTGCCAAAGGTTTTGGAATTGATGCAATCGGCAATCGGCGGCGTTGATTCGGCGTTGAATGTTTCCGCGCCGTCGGCAGCGGTTCTGGCTGATGAGATCTACGAGAGCCGCCAATATGCGATCGGTCAAAATCTGGTCATTGTCGTTCCCGACATTCCGCGCCAGACGCTTTCGGCAATTTTGCGCGGACGCATCGAAGACATTGCCGGCTGGACCTTTTACGAGCAAAACAATTCCGGACAATCGGTCGTCCGTCTTAAACGCGCTCTCAGTATTTTGCCTGATAAAAGCACTTGGTGGCGGGCAAGCCAATGGCGTTTGGGCAAAGTTCTAGAAACCGACGGCAATGACAAAGAAGCGCTCGAGGCTTATCTAAAAAGCTATAACAAAGATCTGCCCGATTTGGAAAAACGTGCCGTGATCGAAAGTTTGTACCAGAAAGTGAACGGCAATCTGGACGGACTGGATGCAAGGGTCGGTCCGAAACCCGAAACTTCGACGACGGTCGCCAAAACCGAAAATAAGACCGAACAAACCACCACCGACAACGTCAAAACGCCGGATTCCGTGCCGATCACGGAAACTTCACCAACGCCGACACCGTCAGAAACACCGTCGCCAACGCCCGAAGTAAAAACCGAGCCGACGCCTGAAATAAAAACCGACATCAAGGAGCTGCCCGAAAATTTGCCTTCGATCACGCCCGAAAAAACACCGGAAGTTTCGCCTTCGCCAACGCCCGAAGAAGTAAAAACCGTTGAAACAACAAAACCGGAAATAAGTCCGAGTCCGACCCAGACCGAAACGCCGAAAACAGACGTTCAACGCTCACCAACGCCCGAACCTTCGCCAAAAACCGAAGAAAACGAGACACCCGAAACAAAGACCGAACCGACACCCGAAACATCGCCGACTCCGCAAACCATTTCGGAAACTAAACCTGAGCCGACTCCGACACCTTCGCCCGAAAATACCGAGCCTAAAAACGACAACACGACGGTTGAGCCAACGCCTTCGAATACGCCGAAACCGCTTTTCGAACCCGTGATCATCACCGTCGGCAAAACCGAAACGCCGAAAACCGAAACACCAAAAACCGAAAACACAGACACCAAATCCACCGACGAAAAAACACCGGAGCCGGTTCAGAAAACCGAAACGACGCCAAAAACGAATCCCGAAAACGATCCGACTGAGAATAAACTGCCTGAAAATAAGCCCGACGAAAAGATATTAACAGGCCAAAATCGCCCCCGCATCATCGTGGCCGAAAACACGGACGAAAAAACCGTTACGGAAGAAACTTTGAGTTGTAAAATTGTCGCTAATCAGGAAAAGATATCGCTTCTCAACGGCGGCGGCAGTGTCGGTGTCGAGGTTGGTTTTGAAAGCGACGGCGATCTCAAACAAATCACCGGCGCATCAAACAGTCCGGACGATGTCGAAGTAATTCTTGACACGGACATCAAAACGGGCCCAAAGAAGTTATTTTTTATCATCAGATCAGTCAGCGCAAAAACAGGCGTGTTCGGCGTTACGTTTGAATCGCCGTGCGGGAAAAAGGAATTATTGGTGACGGTCCGATAAATCAAAAACCTGTTTCAAAGTCCTTGATTCGGTCTTTGGTATCTGGTTTTTGGTATTATTCAACATTGCTGAGCGGCATAGTTATTGCCGAGTTGAAACTTATTAGTGTTTTTAAGAAATTTGCCCGCGAATAACCGCGAAAGACACGAAAAATAAAACTAAATTCAATCATCATCGCTTTATTTTAGCGTTTATTCGCGGGCAAACTTCTTCTTTTCTAAGCTCTGGCAATTTTTAAGCCGCTCAGTAATGATTATTCAAGCTAAGCCCGTTAATTTCCGATCAATATTTCGAGAAAAATGCCAAAAAGGTGAGAAGTTCATCGCCAATTCGGTAATTTCTTTCAAAAAACCAAAAGCCAAAGACTTAAACAATTACGTTCGAAAACAAAACCGAGCAGCTAATTAAATGCTCGGTTTTCCATTTCTTTTGCCGAAAGCGACCTATTGCTGTTTTTTATCTTCAACTTTCTTTTCTTCAGATTTCTTGTCGTCAGATTTTTTATCATCAGATTTCTTTGGATCGGCATCCGGAACGTCCAATTTCCAGCTACCGCCTTCTTTGACAAAATCCATCGGCGACCAGCCGCCTTTTTCGTCCAAAAATTCGAGCGTTGCCTTATTGCCGTTGATCTTTTCGTTGCGGCTTTCGGCGGTTTTCGCCTGCGGACTGTCCGCAAGTTGTTTCAAACCGTCCTCGGTTTTTCCGTCGCCCATCATCGTAAAAAATTTGAGCGCGTCTTGCGACAAAACCTTTTTCAACCCTTCAATGTCTTTCTTTTGCTTCGCGGCGTAGAAAACTTTATATGTTTCGGTCGGCGAATTCATCGAATTGCCGGCAGAAAGGCTGGTGTCCGCCGCAGGCGCTTCCGTTTTATTGGCCGCCGGCTGATTTGTATTAGCCGTGTTATTGGCGGCAGGCTGATTAGCAGCCGAGTTTTTCGTTTCGGTGGTTTGGTTGCAAGAAGTCATTCCTCCGAGCATCAACAAAGCCGTTGTAATGACGATTAATTTGTTAGTTGCTTTCATTTTTTTCTCCATTTTGATAAAAAAGTCCAAACTCAAACTTTACAAGCCAGACTCCTTGGCTGGCAAGTTACCTGCCTGCAAATTTATTTGTAGAATAAACTACTCATGTTACGCAAAATTGGTTTTTAGCCTGTTTTTAACAGGCTTTCCGCGCTTCGCGGCGATTAGCCACGTCCATTTATGGCGTGGTTGGCAATTCAAGCAAATTTGCAGGGCGTTTTAACGTCCTTTTCTTCAGCTTTAGCTTTATAATTTTACGGCTCAAGCCTTTTTAAGGGACGTTAAAACGCCCTTTGTCATTCTATTATCGCTCAACCACGCCATAAATGACGTGGCTAACTGCCGCGAAGCGCGAAAAGCCGCGTGAACGCGGCTGAAATAAAAACTGCGTAACATCAGTAAACTATTTTCGCCGTCGTTGAAGTATCCGCTGTTTTTCTGTAAGTTTATTTAATGACATCTGAAAACTTTCGGAGCGGCTATGTTGCCTTGATCGGTCGCCCGAACGCTGGAAAATCTACATTATTAAATCGTCTGGTCGGTGAAAAGATCGCCGCTGTTTCAAACAAACCGCAGACGACGCGCCATAAAATTCAAGGCATCGTCACCAAAGAAACCGGACAGATCGTTTTCGTTGACACGCCCGGCGTTCATAAACCGGGGTTTTTGCTCAATCGGCGAATGATGGCGGCGGTTCACGACGCGATTCTTTCGGTTGACGTTCTCGTGCTGATGCGCGACGCTTCGGTTTCAACCGGAAACGGCGACAGATTCGTCCTTGAATTAGTCAAACAGGCAGAGAAGAAAGCGATTTTAGTTCTTAACAAAATTGATAAGATCAACGATAAAAGCGACCTTTTGCCGTTGATCGAGTTTTACTCAAAACAATTTGAATTTGCCGAGATCGTTCCGGTCTCGGCGCTAAATGGCGAGGCGGTTGATAATCTTTTGAATCAGATCATCAAATACTTACCCGAAAATGACCCGATCTTTGCCGAAGACGAACTGACCGACCAAACAATGCGAACATTGGTTGCCGAAATGGTACGCGAGAAAATTCTGCAAACGACCGGCGATGAAATCCCGTATGTGACGGCCGTCGTGACCGAAAAATATGATGAAGAAGATCCGACGGTGACGCGAATCCATTGCGCGATCTATGTTGAAAGAAGCTCGCAGAAAGGAATCATCATCGGCAAAGGCGGCATCAAACTAAAAAAGATCGGCACCGAAGCACGCGTTGACATTGAAAAGATCCTTAACCGAAAGGTCTTTCTTCAACTCTTTGTCAAAGTCGTCGAAAACTGGCGCAATCGCGGGCAGGATCTGGACGAGATCGGGATTAGAGAATAAAAAATGCGGGAGTTTACAGGGCTGGCACACACCCAAAATATGGGCACGTCGGGTAATACATATGAAAAGACTGCGGCAAGGGATTTTGCTCACCAAATTTGACGGATTCCGGTTCAAGACATCGTCCCGAGCTATTGTTTGGTAATTGAGATCAGGAGGATCTTAAATGGCACTGGCAATTACTGAAAAAGATTGGAAACATTTGCGGGATTTGCAGGAAAGTCTGATAGAAAGATATTGCCTGCAAACTCTGTCGAATATTCGCCGCATCGCTGATCCGGTCAACCCGGAAAGCAGTCTCCTAAAATATCAGAAAATTTACCGATACCTTGAAAAAAGGGGAAAAACCTTGGATGTCAAACTTAACGATTCCCGGCGGTCGAACGCAATTTATAAAATTGTCGGAATTTATCAGCTCGGTTTGTTTCTCGATGAAGAATACGACAAGTTTTCGGACGAAATCAAACACGCTGTAAAAGTGTTTTTGGACTTAAAATAGAAATGGATAAAATTTGGCTCGCACTCGAAATCACAGCCGAATCAAACGCTTCGGAAGCGATTGAATTTGCCTTAAACGAACTCGACGCGTTGGGTACGGAAATCAATAATCTCGGCAAGACGCATTCTGAAACATTGACCGTGATCGGTTATTTTAACGAAAAACCGGACGAAGTGTATTTGAGGTCGCAGATTTCAAACGCCTTGCGGATCTACGATTTTTCAGACGATGCCATAAAACAGATCGAATGGCGCGAGGTCGAAGATCAGGATTGGCTCGTTGAATGGAAAAAGCATTGGAAACCGACCGAAACCGCAAAATTTATCATCGCGCCGACTTGGGAAAAAGTTGAAAACACCGACAAGATCATCATTCGTATTGAACCTTCGATGGCGTTCGGCACCGGCACCCACGAAACAACGAAATTGTGCCTCAAAGCGATTGAAGAAAACTACGATGGCGCAATGTCTTTTCTCGATGTCGGAACCGGAACGGGAATTTTAGCTATTGCCGTTGCAAAGTTGAGAGAGAAGATCGGAAAGTCGCGAGCAAATTCCTCGGACTCTCCACTCTCCACTCTTCACTCTCTACTCGCTTGCGACACAGATTTTGATTCGATCGTGATTGCCAAAGAAAATGCTGAGATCAACGAAACCGACAACATCGAGCTTTATGTCGGCTCGATTTCTGCCGAAACGCCGGAATTCGATTTTGTCTGCGCTAATCTGACAGCTGATGTGATTTTGCCGATCCTGCCGCTGTTGATCGAAAAGTCAAAGAAAATATTGGTTTTATCGGGAATTTTGAAAGAGCA
>JANLTD010001227.1:0-5641 GCA_031362765.1 Acidobacteriota bacterium
CGAATCTTGATGCCGTCTGGCTGTCGCATTTTCACCTTGACCATATCGGTGGACTCGCCCCGTTTCTGTTCGGAACAAGACACGCGCCGGAAATGCAGGCGCGCACCAAACCGCTCAGGATCTACGGCGCAGAAGGCACCGAAAAACTTCTCAGATCGTTTGACGCGGCGAATGATTACAAACTCTTTGAGCAGCCTTTTGCGGTCGAGGTCAGGGAAGTTGAACCGCTCGAAACTTTTGAGATCTTAGCGGGCGTCGAGGCCGTCGCGATGAAAACTCCGCACACCGCCGAGAGTTTGGCGATTCACATCCGCGACCGCGACGACGACAAAACGCTCGTCTTTACGTCTGATACGGGCTTTGAGAAATCGCTCGGCGCTTTTGCGCGTGGGGTTGATCTGTTTGTGCTGGAATGTTCTTTCTTTAAGAATAAGCCCGCCGAAAAACATCTCGAACTCGGCGAAGCGATGTTTCTCGTGCGCTATGCGAATCCTAAAAAAGCGTTGCTGACGCATTTCTACGCCGAATGGGACGCAGTTGATTTTCAAAAGGAAGCCGCAAAATTTTTGCCGCCCTGCGAGGTTCTCGAAGCGTATGACGGTTCACGACTCAAAATTTAGAACTGCGCAAGAAAAGAATCTCTCAAAAAAACAGAGGCCTTGCGATTTTGCGGGAAAGTTTTCTCCGGCAAAGCGGCAAAGCCTCTAACAAAAATGAAGTGCTACTTTTTACCTGATCGAAATCGTCAGCGAGAAGGTCGTTGACCGGTTGCCGTGATTGTCAATGCTGAGGGTCACATCGCCGTTATCTTCAATAACTTGCGAATACGAGGTGCCCTCATAATCACCTTCCGTGAAATCGCATTTACCGTTACCCGAACTGAGCGTTGCCACCAGAGTTTGTCCGGCTGCCGCCCGCAAAACGTAAGAGCGAACAGCGCTTCCCGGACGGATCGTTCCCGAAACGGTCGCCGACGTGCGTCCTCTTGCAAAACGAACACGCGTTTGAGCCAACAGATCCGTTGTTGACATCAAGCCGATCATCACCAAGATCAAAAACTTTGCACCGAAATTTTTTAACATTTTATTTTCTCCTCTGAATTTGTAAATTAGACTTACATAACCAAGACGCAAATTTAATGCGATTTGCCTTAAAATGCAAGCGATAGGCGAAAATTTTTCAAATAATTTTGGAGCAAATGTAAATTCCCGCTTCGGACGTAAGAAGCAACCGAGCGATTCGGGTAAAACCCACCTTGAATTTGAATGAAATTCATCAGCGGGAATAGCTGATTTGCGGACGCTCGGCGGTGCGCCCAAAGCAACGAATTGCTCAATTATTTCCGCAAACGCGCTTCAACATCATTTGCTTTGAGCGAATTTCCCGTGGCGCGCTGGAGATCGGCGATCGCTTTGTTGAGTTCGGTTTGAGCGCGGAGTTCCGCGCTCCTGGCGTTGATCAGCGCGGTCTGGCGTTCCAAAACTTTGTAAACGTCGGATTGTCCCGCGTCGAGCTTGCGCTGTTCCGATTCATATTGTTTCTGCGAATTATCACGCGAGATCGCCGCGCTTCGAAGCCGCGCCTCAGATGTGCGAACGGCTTGCAAAGAGTTGCGCACGTCAACCTGTATGTTTTGCTCGATTTGCTGACGCTGGGTTTGAATCTGTTCGCTTTGGACGAGCGATTTGCCCAGGTTAGCCTTCGCCGTCTGATTTTGCAAAGGCAGATTGAACGTCACGCCGACGCGAAAAGTCGGGTAACGATTGGCGAAAATATCGCTGATCGAGCTTCCCGCCAAAGCGTTCAAACGGGCGATTTGCTCCAGACAAGCAGGTGAACTCGGAGCCGAATCGCAGGGCGAAGGAAAAAAACTTCTGAAATCAGGATTCTGACTGCCGCCGACACCGGCGGTCGTGTAGCTTGCCGTCAGATCGATCTGCGGTTTCGTCTGGTCGCGGTAGAATCTCTGGTCAATTTCATTGATGTCTTTCTGAACCTTGTTGATCTCGATCTCGGGACGATTCTGCAAAGCGAGATCAAGCGCTTCGGGCAGCGTCGTGCGCGGCGCGTCGAGATCAACCGAATCGGTCGGCACGATTGATGCCCGCCAGATCGCATCATCTTTATTGTCCGCGATCAGATTCTTCAAAAGATTTTCGGCGCGTCCGACCAATTCGAGCGCTTCGTAAACGCCTTGTTCGATGTTTGCGACCTGCGTTTCAGCGGCGAGAATATCAACCGGCGCCAGCTGTCCTTCGTCAACCAGACGCTTGTTATGATCGAGCTGATCTTTGGCATCGCGCACGCCGTCGCGTTGAACCTGCAAATTTCTGAGCGAGAAGACCAGATCCCAGTAGGCGCGTTGGACGTTCGTGATGATATCTATCGAGCGTTGGCGAAACTGCGTGTCGGTCAGGCTCAGGTTGCGTTTGGCGATCTCGATCACGCGGCGCGGCTGGTCAAAACGGCGTCCGCGATAGAGCGGCTGCGTCAGACTCAAATTAAAGCTCGTGTTGTTTTGCGGACTCAGGATCGAGATCGGGTTGTTGGTATTGACGCGCTGGCTCGAAACGGTCGCGCTGTAGTTCGTTCCGAAACGCGGCAGGGAACCTTGCAGTCCGGCGTTGCCGAGAAGCGTACTGTTGGTCGTTGTCGCGTTCGAACTGAAAATGCTGACGTTCGGCGTCGTGGATCGTTCGTAATAGCTCTGCCCCGCAAAACGCGGTTCGTAAAATCCGCGTGCCGATTGCAGGTCGAATTCGGCGATCTTCACGTTCTGGCGCGTAACTTCGATATCCTTGTTGTTTTCAAGCGCGAGAGTGATCGCTTCTTTGAGCCCGAGCGGTTTCTGCTCCATCATATCCACGCCGACGCGTCCGAGATCGGGCAGCGATTTGTCGTCCTGCCGGTAATTCGGCGCGATCGTCGGAACTCCGTTCAGATTTTCCGGCTTGACGTTTTGCGCGTCTTTGATTTCCGGTGTCGGAGTCGGTGAAGGCGTTGCGTCCTGAGCCGTTGTTTCGCTGAAAGCCGCCAGCGTTAAAACTAAAATGTATAAATATAAATGCCTTTTCATAAAGCTTGTTTGTCGGTACCGCCTGCGGTAGCGGGCGGGTAAAGAGCGCAGGAGGATGAACGTTGAATATTAAATAAAGATTTTATCGAAATAGTTTTATTGATCCCTAAGACCTCTGCCCTCATCCAATAAAACAGCCCGCCCGCTACCGCAGACGGTTCTGACCTTAAAACCCGCCCGCTACCGCAGGCGGTTCTGACCTTAAAACTGCGTATAAATAAATCCGCCCAAAATCAATACAAGTCCGCCGATCTCGCCGGCGATCAAACCGTACATAAACCACGTCGTGACAAAATTGCGCTCGGCAAACATATTGTCAGTGCGGTTCAAAACCCCTTCTCTTACGTAGCCGATGACGGTCAGAACAAAATATAAAAGCGGCGCGGCGACGATCGCGGTTTGCCAACCTGGGCTGAACGGCGAAAACTCGATCAATTTGGCGATCACCAGACTCGCGAAACTATAAAAGAACGATGCGCGATGCGCGATGTCAACATAAACCGGTGCTTTATGTTCGGGCGAACTCATTATCTTGGCGTATTTCCAAACACCGGTCAGCATTCCCGAAAGAAGAAACAAGCCCGAAGCCAGAAGCGCGATTTTTGTTGCCAAAGCCATATTTTTTGAACGCTTAGAGTCCCGCCTTCAGGCGGCGCAAACGCCAGCGAAGCGCGGCGATTGCAGCACGCTGAAGCGTGGACTCTAACCTTAATTTTTCCCAAACAACGAACTCGCGGCGGTCGCAAATTTGCGTTTCAAACCTCCGAACAGCCACTCCAACAAACTGTTGGCGCGGCGAAACAATCGGAATTCGCTGACATCGTCAAAGACCGAGTAGAACACAGGAACGGCGAGCAGCGTCAAAAGCAGACAGAGCGATTGACCGCCGACGACCAGCACACCGATCGAACGATTTGTACCCGCACCGGCACCGCTTCCTACGATCAGCGGAATCATTCCGGCGACGAGCGCGATGGTTGTCATCAGGATTGGACGAAGCCGGTCGCGGTTTGCCTGCAGGATCGCATCGTAGCGCGACATTCCGCGTGCGCGAAGCTGATTCGTATGATCGATCTGCAAAATGGCGTTCTTTTTCACGACACCGAACAGCAGCAGCAGTCCGAGTCCCGAAAAGATATTGACGGTTTGTCCGGCGATCAAAAGGCTCAGGATCCCAAACGGAACCGAAAGCGGCAGAGTCAGCAAAATCGTGATCGGATGGATAAACGATTCAAACTGCGCCGCCAGCACGATATACATAAAGACGAACGAGAGCGCAAAGGCCAACAGAAAATAAAATCCGGCCTTGCCCATTTCCTTTGATTGTCCGATGTAGCCCGTCCGATAACCGGCAGGCAGTTTTACTTCCTTGACATACGCGTCAATTCCGGCCGTAATGCTCGCCGCCGAACCGCCCGGTTTGGTATTTGCCAGAATCGTGACCTGCCGTTGACGGTTTGTTCGTTCAACCGAACTCGGTCCGGTTCCTTCCTTGACTTTGACAAGCCGGTCGAGCGTTACCCAACCGACTTTTGTCGAAGGCACGATCAGCCGTTTAAGGCCGTCAACATCGGTGCGGAAATTGTTGATCGCGCGCACCCGGACCTCGTATTGCTGACTTCCTTCATTAAAGGTCGTCGCTTCCTGTCCAGCGACGAGCGTATTTAAGGCTTGCGAAACATCGCTGATGCGAACGCCGAGATCGGCCGCCGTGTCGCGGTCAACTTCAAGCTGGACTTCGGGCTTCCCGCTGATCAATGTCGTATCAACGTCAACCGCATCGGGAAACGATTTGATCTTGGCGAGAAGTTTGGTTGAATACTCTTCGAGAACTTTCAGATCGGGGCCGGCGATCAAATACTGGACGTTCGCGTTGCGGAAACCGCCGCCCGAAAATGCCTGAACCTGCTGAACGCCGGTGCGAAGCTCGGGCGGAAAATTTTTCAAAAGATCGCGGGTATCGGACATCATTAGTTCCTGCGATTTCGGACGCATCTTGATATCGGAAAGCTTAACGTAGATCGTTCCGCTATTGACAACCTGCGCCTGACCGCCGCCGATCGTGATGAGCGTGTCTGTTACGCCGGTCATTTTACGGATGTCGGTCGCAATGCGCTCCATTAAAACGGTCGTTGCCTGCAAAGAACTGCCTTCGGGCGTCCGTACCGAAATCTCAAACTGCGATTGATCGTCAACCGGCAGGAAATTTTTCCCGACGAACATAAAGAGCGGGACAATGCTTAGAAAAACCAGGACGCAGAGCGTAATAATAACCCACCGATGCGCCATCGAAAATTTCAAAAGAACTGTGTAGAATCCATCAATTCTGCTGTAAAACCAACTGTCTTTACTAGAATGTCGGATTTCGGATTTCGGATCTCGGATTTTAGGATTTTCGACCATTCCGTCGCCGTGAATCGCTTTACCTTCTTCTGAGTCCTGACTCCCGACTTCCGACTTTTCATCTTCTTTCGGTTTTTTGATCAAACGCGCCGCGAGCATCGGCGTCAACGTGAACGAAACGATCAGCGAAACACCGACCGCAAACGAAGCCGTCAAACCAAA
>JANLTD010001253.1:0-12282 GCA_031362765.1 Acidobacteriota bacterium
AGCGCATCCGTTTCGCGTCTTCGGCCGATAAAATCATCAATCGAAAGATTTGCTAAAATTTTTTCTCGCTGTAAATTCATTATTACTTTCTTGATTCCAGTGATGCTTCAAATTTAATGATACTTCTATTATTTCAGACAGTTGATTTCGGAATGAGATGATTTCGGAATAAGTAAAAAGTGATAAGTAATAGGTGATAAGTAGTTTTGACCTATCACTTATCACCTCTCACTTATCACTTATTCCGGATCTTTTCTTTTATTTCTTAATTTCAGTTTCAACTGCGTAACTCCTAGAAATATTATCTTTAAATCGTCAATCACTTTTAATTTAGCCGGGCAGAACGGCGAATTCTGCCCTTGCTACTTTTTTTCGCCGTCCGATTCTTCGATGCTCTTTTCGTAGATCTGCACGTTGTTTTTGCCCCGCCGTTTGGCTTCATAAAGAGCTTTATCCGCCGCCACGATCAAATCGTGCGGCGAATTTAGATTCAGACAACAATTGGCAATCCCAATGCTGACCGTGATCTGGCGATTCGGAAACTCCGTTGATTCGATATTTTGCCTGATACGTTCGGCGATCGTTTCGGCTTCGCCGGGCGTTGTCTGCGGAAGCAGGATCGAAAATTCTTCGCCGCCGTAGCGCACCGCGACATCTGCGCTTCGCAGAGTTTCACGAAGGCATCGCCCGACAATTCTGAGAGCTTTATCACCTTCGGGATGTAAAAATTCGTCGTTGAAGGACTTAAAATCATCAACGTCGATCATCATAAAACTCATCGGATAGCCATAGCGGTTCGAGCGCTTGACCTCTTCTGCAAGACGTTCTTCCAAATAGCGGCGATTCGGCAATTCGGTCAGCGCATCGGTCACGGAAAGCTGTTCAAATTCGCCCGCTTTATTTTTCAAATTGGCGCGGTCAATCAGGACAGCAACCTGCGGCCCGATCGCATTTAAGAGTTCTAAATCATATTTGCTGTAAGCCAAACCGTCAGCTTTGTCGGTGATATTCAAAACGCCGACCGGGCGATCACCGATGCTGAACGGATAGCTGATAAAAGAATTTGTTTTATATTTCCAATCAGGCGGCGCCGGCTGCAGCCCGATCTTGCTGATGTCGCCAACGACGATCGGTTGACCGTTTTGCAAAACGAGCCGCGCGACCCGTTCGCCGATTCCTGCGCTTTCATTTTTGATGCGGTCAGCGGTTGCGCCGACTGCCGCTTTGACGGTCAAAAGGTCGCTCTTTTCATCGAAAATGAGAAGCGAACTGCGCTCGGCAGACAACAGTTCAGCGGAAACGCGGGTCAGATTCGACCAAAAATCTTCGGTATCAATATTTTTCAGACTCGCGTTAAATTTTTCGACCGCGTCTGCAAGCCAATTGCGGCGTTTAACTTCTTCACGAAGCCGTAAAATTTCGAGCTCCGAAGCGACCGTTTTACAAAACCTCGAAATATGACGTTTGGTCGTTTCTTCCTTGATTTCGTCCGCGATGACCAATGCGCATTGAACTTCACCGCCGACCGAAACCGGAAAAAGCGAAATCCTTTGCGGCACAGTCGTTTCACCGTTCTTGGCGCGTTCGTGCAAGTCAAGCGAGAGTTCGTTTTCAATTGAATCGAAAAGCAGTTTATCATCTGCCGGAAGACTGATCTTGAATTCCCGACCCTCCATCGAACCGGTCGCTAATATACTTTCAAACTGATTTTCGCGGCGTTCGAGCCACGCCATCGAACCAAGCGCATAACGTTTTGACAAAAACCGGATGATCGAAAGACAGGCGTTTTGATAGGTCAGATCAAACAGCGAACCAAAAAGCGAACGCCACACGGCGATCTCTTCGGTTTCTTCGCTCGTCTTTTTGGTTGTCTGCCCGTAATCAATCGGGGCTTGTTCCGCTTGCTCATTAAACTGTTCAATTAGCCTGGTGATCTCCGCCGCCGGAGATGGCTCTTGTTCGTTGTCAGTTGTTCGTTGTTCGTTGTCAGTTGCCGTCTCTCCGTCGCGCTTCGTCTCCGCGTCTCCGTGTCTTTCCGTCTCTGGGTCGCTCTTCGTCGCTCCGTCGCTCAAACTCTCCAACCGCTTCGCCGTCGTTTCCAAAACTTTCGACGAACCGCTTATGAGAACATTTTCAAAAACACGAGTCGGCGGAAACTTGTTCCAGTCGCCCGAAATGGCGCGTTCGGTTGCTTTGCGGTAGTTTTCAGCTTTCGTGAATGTTCTGCCGACGATCGCAACAAGCGGTTTCGCCCGATCAAGCGGAACTGCCAGACAATCAAGTCCCGCATAGCATTGATAAGAAACCGTTTCGTTGGCTTCAGTCGCCATTTGAAATGCGCAGCCGCAAAATTCGGCACAGCGCGGCGCAAATTCGTCGGATGCCTCTAAAACTTCGCAAATCGAATTATTGTTTGCCTTGGAAACCGTTCCGTTTTCGTCCACGACAACAACCGCCAATCCGCTTTCATCGGCAATTTTTTCGGTCGGGTTGACGGAAGTTTCTTTTACGGGTTCGATGTTGTCCATTCAATTCCAAATAACTCTTACTTCGGAACCCAAAGCCCCGGATGATCTCAGCAAGATGTGTGCTTACTGCTAAATAGATTTAATCGGCACGATATTTCAATAAAATTGAACTGATTTTGAGTGATTTTTTATTATCGCATACAAATTCTTTTGAATCATATTCGGACAAGTTCACCTGTTTTACATTTCTGTAACGATTCCATACGAAACTGTTTCGATACATTCCACACAAAATTCTCCGAATTTACTAAACCGCCGTAAATACAGGCTGAGACGTTTTGGTACACGAATTGCTTTAGAGATTAATACGTTATCAAAACGTAATCATTTTAGAAGTTACGCAGTTGAAAAATTTTAACGTAAAACAGGTTGTCAGCCTGTTTAAAATCGCCGCAAAAGGTTTCAAGCGGTAGGAAAAACAGACTAACAGGCGCGTTTTACGATTCCTTTTATTTTCAATGATTTTGATTAAATGCGTAACTCATACATTTTTTTAATTTTCAAGGAGGTTCTCTATGATTAACGAATACGAAACAACACAACCGGATTATCCGAATACACCGTCAAACAAAGATATAATTTCGACGGTCAACGGTCTGATCGAGACCTGCAAAGACGGACAGGAAGGTTACAAACAAGCCGCCGAAGGCGTGCAAAACTCTGATCTTAAAACGCTGTTCTATGAATATAACCAGCAACGCTCGCAGTTTGCGGGTGAATTGCAAACCTTGGTGCGCGAACTCGGCGGCGACCCCGAAAATTCGGGAAGTTTTACGGGCGCACTTCATCGAGGTTGGATTGATATTAAATCAATCGTCACCGGAAAGGATGAAGGCGCGATTCTGAACGAATGCGAACGCGGCGAAGACGTTGCCAAAAACACTTATAAACAAGCGTTGGAGTTGCCGCTTCCGGCAAATGTCGCAAGCCTTGTGCAGACCCAATATACAGCCGTTCAAGCAGCGCACGATAAGATCAAAGCACTGCGCGATTCGGTCAACAATGCCGCTAACGCCGCCAAAAGCGGTTATTAATCGGAAGGCACTAAGTTCTTTTCATTTTAGCTTCTCAAAGCAGAAAAAGGCTTCTCCCGGAGAAGTCTTTTTCTCTTTCAAGGCTGATTTGTTAACCTGAGTATTGAGTTGAAATTAAAGAAGAAATGGGACCAGGGACAAACGCCGATGATGCGGATCAGCGCGGATTATTTAAGTTAACTTTTGGCGAATTAATAAATATTTTGAACAAATCCGCGAAAATCTGCAAAATCGGCGTTTGTCTCTAGTCCCATTTTCTTTCTAATTTTCAACTCAATACTCAAGTTTTGTTAAGGCAATTTATGTTTGGCGGCAACGCTGAATTTTACTACTAAAGTCAAGGAGAAAATATGTTTAAGAAAATTATCGTTCTATTTTTACTGGTTGGCACATCGGTCTTTATTTTGCCTTCGTAAAGCCAAGCCGAAGTTGTTAATGAACCGACCAATATCAAAACCAATGCCGCAACCGGCACCGCGCTTTCATTACCGCAAAACCGAAGGAGACGCTGGAGAAACGGTCGTTGGGTGATTATTCGCACCAATCGTTGGAATAATCGTCGGAATAATCGTCGCGATACTCCTCGCAATAACTATAATAAAAATCGCCGCAACAACCGCAACAATAACCGCCGCAATTAAAGGCTCAATTCAAATGATTTAAAGCGACAAAGACACGGAATTTATCCGTGTCTTTTACTTCAAAGAGATTACTTCACCCATTTTCGCCAAAAGACAATTGTTATAATCGAGATTTTGATTATTCACCGAACATCAATTTCCGATCGCGCCTAAACCTTCTTTGGCGTTTTCTTCGATGTGCGGATGTGCGGGCGAAATGCGAATGCAGGACGCGAGATGGCGCGGTTTGATCTCGACGAGCTGCGGCACGATTTGTTTGCACTGGGCAATCGCATATTGACAACGCGTGTGAAAATGACACCCCGAAGGCGGATTTATCGGACTCGGAACATCGCCTTTTAAGATGATTCGACTGCGTTTTGCTTCGATTTCGGGATCAGGCACCGGAACGGCGGAGATCAAGGCTTGCGAATACGGGTGAAACGATTGTTGGTAAATGTCTTTGGAATCGGCGAGTTCGACGATCTTGCCCAAATACATCACCGCCACACGGTCGGACAAATGACGCACCGCGCGCAGATCGTGCGAGATAAAAAGATACGTCAGATTCTTTTCCGCCTGAAGCTTTTCCATCAGGTTCATGATCTGCGCCTGAATCGAAACGTCGAGTGCCGAGATCGGTTCGTCGGCGACGATAAATTCCGGGTCAACCGCCAGCGCACGCGCAATTCCGATTCGTTGACGTTGTCCGCCCGAAAATTCGTGCGGATAACGTTTGACGAAACGGCGCGACATTCCGACCGTTTCCATCAATTCCTGCACACGTTGGGCAACCGGCTTACCGTTTGAAAGCTTAAATGTACGAATTGGTTCGCCGATGATCTGGCCGACGTTCATTCGCGGATTCAAGCTGGCATACGGGTCTTGGAAGATCATCTGTAAATCTTTGCGTTTATCGCGCATTTTCCCCTGCGAAAGATAAAGCCCGACCGTTTCGACAACAAAGCCGACGAAGATCAGGATCAAAGAAACGCCAATCGAAATCGAAAAAATGAGCGCCATCCAATAAAACCAAAACGACGAAAAATATCCGGAAAAAAGAAAAGCTGCGACAAGAAGAACCAGCAAAAATCCGCCGATATAAAACGCAAAGTTTGAAATCGTCTTGAATATCTCGATATATGACAAATCATCAACGAGATTTTTACCTTGATAAAAAACCTTTCCGCCGGTCGGTTCAGTGAGGCGCAAGATCGCTTTGCCGAGCGTTGATTTTCCGCAGCCCGATTCACCGACGAGGCCCAAAGTTTCGCCTTTCCGAATATCGAGCGAAACGTCGTCAACGGCTTTGACATATCTTGTTTCCTTAAATAACCCGCCGCCGGTCTTAAAGAATACCTGCAAATTCCTGATCGAGATCAAAACCTCGCTCGTTTCGTTAAAGCGGTTTTGGTCGGCTATTGCGCGAACACTTTCGGCAACTTCCGCAGTGTAGTTTTCGGTCGGTCGGTCGGTCGCCGCAATTTCGGATTCGCGCGATTCCAATGTCACATTTTCGGTCACAAATTCTTCGCCGTTCTCAGCGGCTTCATTCGGAAAATTGTTTTCTTTTGTCATAAATTTACACTTTTTGAGCCCCGCGTTGAGGCAGCAAAAGCCGCCTCAAGGCAGGACTCAAAACTTTTTAATCAACCTTCGGTGCATTGATGCTGACTTTTTTATCGTAATCGTAAATTCTTGTTATTTGCAGCGATTTTCCGCCAAGATTGGTTTCGACTTCGTTTTTTAACTGTAATCCGCTGTCATTGGCAATCCAGATTTTGATAGTTTCGTCGCCGATTTTGTGCGAATAGACGGTTGCATCTTTACCGTCGAATTTCTCCCTGCCGACGATTCGCACGTCTTTCAAATTCTTGATACCGGCTTCGAGTCCGGATTTTATTTGCGCGCCGACAGCTTGGCCAATGTCTTCTTCACTCTTTTCCCATTTGCCGTTATTAAAAGAATAAGAATCATTGCCGATGACGATAACTTCTCCTTTCGCATCTTTCATATGAAAACGGTCAGGCGCGGTATATTCCATTTCGGCATTTACTTCAGGTGTTGTCGCGCTTGTAATGCGCGCCGACCAAAACGGCAATTTCTGAAGTTTCTGCGCCGCACTGATGACATCTTCACGCGGATTCGCGCCCGCCGTAAAAACCGCTTCCTTCGGTGGTTCGCTGACGGTTTGAGAATTTGTAGCGTTTGTATTTGCAACCGCCATGTTTGACGTGTTCTTTACTTCCGTCGAGTTTGCGCAAGCCGCTGAAATCAAGGCAATTGCCGTTAAAAATAGAACCTTTTTCATAAATCCCTACTTACCTTTTTCCGCCAGCGATTGCGCGTAAACTTCTTTCGCAAAATGGCACAACGACTGATGATTTTCGTTGATCTGCACAAACGGCGGATATTCGCTTCGGCAAATATCTTTTGCCATTTCGCAGCGTTCGGCAAACGGACAGCCCGGCGGCAGATGCGCGACATCGGGCGGCAGTCCGGGAATCTGATAAAGTTCTTTTCCCTGCTCGTGGGCCGGATCGGGAACTGATTTTAAAAGTCCTTTCGTGTATGGATTTGCCGGCGTCGCAAACAATTCCCGGGTCGGCGCCTGTTCGAAAACCTTTCCGGCATACATCACGATGATCTTTTCGGTCATTCCCGCGACGACCCCCAAATCGTGCGTGATGAGAATGACGCTCGTGCCCATTCGCGCCTTTAAGTCTCTAATAAGTTCGAGGATCTGCGCCTGAATCGTCACGTCGAGCGCAGTTGTCGGTTCGTCGGCGATCAATAATTCAGGGTCGCACGACAATGCCATCGCAATCATCACGCGCTGCCGCATTCCGCCCGAAAACTGATGCGGATAATCATTGAGACGGGCTTCCGCATCGGGAATCCCGACCATTTTCAGCATCTTGATCGCGTGGTCGCGAGCTTGCTGTTTATTGTGTCCGAGGTGCAGCCGCGTGACTTCCATCAGTTGCGTCGAGATCTTCAGAAACGGATTCAGACTGGTCATCGGGTCTTGAAAGATCATCGCCATCCGTTTGCCGCGAATTTTGCGCACATCTTCGATCGGGAGGGCGCGAACGTCAATGCCGTCAAAAATGATCTCGCCGTCCACGATCTTTCCCGGCGGTTCGGGAATCAGCCGCATCACGGAAAGATTCGTCACCGATTTGCCGCTGCCCGATTCGCCGACAATGCCGAGCGTTTCGCCTTTTTTCAGTTCAAATGTGATGCCGTCAACCGCTTTGACCACGCCGTCTTCGGTCTGAAAATAAGTTTTCAGATTTTTGACCGTTAAAATTGTGCCGTTTGTTTCACTCATTTGTTTTCTTGTAAATTGGAAGCGTCTCCCTCGCAAAGCCCGAAATCGAAAGTATAAATATTGATTTCATTGATTAATGATTCATCCTCCAAAGGATTTATGTCGTCGTCCGTTTCTAAATTTACGTTGCGAAAATCGATTCCATCATAATCCAACCAGATTCGAGGTTCTTCCTCCTGCGCAAATTTCGGTTTGCCATAAAGTTTGAGGACGTCTTCGACGGTGCTTTTTCCTAAAACGACTCCTTTGAGGGTGGCGGCTTCAAAGGGTTCTCTGATTTCGATCGAAAATATCGTTTGATCCTTGTTTGATTGACAGTAAATAAACGACAATCCCAATTTCTTATATTTAAGTTTGTTGGAATAAGTGCCATAGGTGACAAGTTCGTAATCATTCCCGAATTTTTTGATGACATCGTTTTGATCGCTCTTACCGACCTGAATCCCATTTACTCCAAATCCCTCGATCGCGAGTTCCTGCGCGTTAATCAACAAAACCCCGTTTATTAAAACGATTGCCGCCAAGACGATGCTTAATAATTTTTTCATAAACAATTATTTTCTTGTAACCAATTTTGAAAATCCGATAAAACCGTAAATTGCTGTTCGGTTTGTCCGCGTTTTAAGAATTCGGTCAAAACTGCGCTCGTTAAAATCGGCAATTCTTCGCTTCGTTCGATCTCCTTGTATTTGCCATCTGCCTGTAACTTAAAGATCTTTAACTTTTCGCCGTTGTATTGCCAGAATTCCGAAACGCCAAACTCTGCGTAAATCTCAAATTTGTCGTCCGATGGATGATAAATATCAATTTCGCCGACAATATCGGGCGCGAGTTCGATTTCATTCGGAACGTAATTTTTTATTTGATGAATATCGGCTTTGCTGACAAAATACGACAAATCAGGTTCAACGCCATAGTTTCTTCGTTTTGAGCGCATTGTGGCTTTGCCGGTATCAATTACATTAATTCTTAAGGAAAGTCCGGAAAATCTTATCAAATCGTGTAAAAACCCGGTTAAAAATTCGTGAATCTCGGTAATCGGCATAATAGTCAGAACTCCTTTATTGTAGGTAATTTGAAGCGGACTTGATGCGCCTAGTTCTGCAGAAATGTCCTCATAAGTTTGCCAATCAATGCCGACAAATTCCATCGGATGCTTCAAATTTATTAGCGATTCTCTCGAAAATGTAACTTCTGCCGTTATCATATTACTTACTTTCCTTGCATTGCCGAATGCCTGAATTTTCGACAATATCAATGACCGTGACCGTCTTTTTGCCTTTGTTATTGACGTAGTAAAAATTTACGCCGCGATATTGCAGCCCGTCGGCTGTTTTGCCATAGACTTTGTAAATATCTTCAAGCGTGCTTTTGCCCAAAGTTACGCCTTTGCTCGTTTTTGCCTGAAAAGGGGCGCGAATTTCAATATCAAAAATCACTTTGCGATTGTCGGCGAAGCAATAATAAAAAGACAATCCGTTTGGATAAATCATTTGACTCGAATATTTTTTGTAGGTTTTCAATTTATAATCCTTGCCGAGTTTTTTGGCGACATCCGCGCTTGTTGATCTGCCGACCGCGATGCCGTTAAAACCGACACCTTCTTTGACAACCGTTGCTTTATTCGTCTGTTTTGTGCCTTGCGCGTTCGTCGCTGAGACCGTCAAAAAACAACTGACCAAAACCGCCAAAGTCATCATCAAATAGCTCTTTTTCATTTATTTCTCCTGTGATGTTTATCAATACTTAGGGGCAAATCTGCCGTTGCTAAAACTTTCGCGTTTGCGGATCGAGCGCATCGCGCAGACCGTCGCCGACAAAGTTCAATGAAAACAAGGTCAATGCCATCGTGACGCCCGGAAAGATCATCTGCCACGGAAAAATTCCGATATTTTTAATGCCTTCCGACGCCAGACTTCCCCACGACGCGTACGGTGCCTGAACGCCAAGACCCAAGAATGAGAGAAACGCTTCCGATAGCATCACCGAAGGAATCGTCAACGTCGCGTAAATAATCACCGGCCCGAGCGCGTTCGGTACAAGATGTTTAAAAATAATTGCCGGTGTCGAAACTCCGGTCGCGCGCGCCGCCAGCACAAATTCCTGATTTTTCAAACTGAGGATCTGTCCGCGCACGACGCGAGCCATTGTCAGCCACGAGATCAATCCGAGCGCAAAGAACAGCAGAAAGATCTGATTTAACCCTTGATTGCCCGCCCCGCCAAATTTAGACGAAAGCCATTGAATCCAGTCAGGCGTGTTTTGTCCGCCGAACACCGACAGCAGCACGACGACGAGCAAGATATACGGAATCGAATAGATAATATCAACAAGACGCATCATCAGATTATCAATTCGTCCGCCGAGATAACCGGCGATCGCGCCGTAAGAAACCCCGATAATCAGCGAAACGATGGTTGAAATGATCCCGACCATCAACGAAATGCGTCCGCCTTGCAGAACTCTGGCAAGAAGGTCGCGACCGGCTTCATCGGTGCCCATCAGATGCTGGAGCGAAGGCGGAAAAGATTTGATAAGATCGCCGTCCGACGGAATGCCGTCAGCCGTAAAACCCGTCGTCCAGAAAACTATCGAAGGTCCGACGATCACCGAGACCACCATGACGCCGAGAACGATCAGCCCGAAAACGGCTAATTTGTTTTTCAAAAGACGTTTCCAGGCGTCTTTCCAGAGCGATGTTCCTTTAACTATTTCTGTATTTGCCATAAATTTACAAACCTAAAATTTCATCAATCGCCAAAGTCAGATTCTCAATTGAAGTTGACATTAAAATCTCGCCCGATTCTAAAATTCTCGCCAACCGATAATTGCCTTTTTTCGGCTGTGAATAGAACTCAACCGTATTGTCCGGCAAATTCACCAGCCAAAATTCGACAATTCCGGCTTTGGCGTAAAGCCTTTTTTTGATTTCGCGGTCGTATTCGATGGTTGAACTTGAAACCTCGATGAGCAACAGAACGTCCGGCGGTGTCGGATGTTTTTCCGCATAAAAATCTTTACTAGGCTTTAGCAAAGCAATGTCCGGTTCGGGTTCGTTGTAATCGTCAATATGAACAGGATTTTGCCCCGAAACTTGAACGACATCGCCAAACTTTTTTTCTAAAAGTTTACTTAATCTTCGGACAATGCTTGCGTGTTTGCTTCCGATGCTCATTTTGTCTATTAAATATCCGTCAATAATTTCCCAACCGCTTTCTTCCGGCAAAATACCGGCTTCCGTCATCTTGCGGAAATCCTCGACGCGAAATCTTTTCGGCGTAACTTTGGAAACTCTTTCTACTTCGACAACTGTTGCCATAAATTTACTCGTAACGAATGCGCGGGTCTAAAAATCCGTAAGAAATATCAACGATCAGGTTGAAAACCATGATCATGATCGAAAGAAACGCGACAATTCCCAGGGTCAGCGGTTCATCGCGGCTCAGAATTGATTGAATAAACATATTGCCCAAACCCGGAATTGCAAAAACTTTTTCGACCACGACCGTTCCCGCGAGAAGTGCCGCGAGTGCCGGACCGGTGAACGAAACGACCGGAATAATTCCGCCGCGCAATCCGTGTTTGAGCAAAACGGTCGTTTCGTCCAAACCTTTGGCGCGTGCCGTGCGGATATAATCGGAACGCATCACTTCGAGCATTCCGGCGCGCGTGAGCCGCGCAATATAAGCCATATAGATCGCCGAAAGCGTAATCACCGGCAAAACGAGACTCGAAATTCCGCCGAACCGCGCCGGCGGAAACAGATATAAAGTCAGCGAAAAAACTGACACTAAGATCGGTCCCAAAACGAAATTCGGGAGCGAAAGACCGAGCATTGCAAAGGTCATCGAACCATAATCGAACGCCGAATTTTGCTTGAGCGCGGCGATGATGCCGGCCGTTAAACCCAACGCCAAAGCCAACAGATACGCCAAAATCCCAATAGTTGCCGAATATGGCAGATGATCGCTGATGATCTGATTGACCGTTCGGTCGGGATATTTCAGCGAATCGCCAAAATCGAAACATTTGAACCCGACACCGGCGACCGAAAATTGCGTGCCGCCTTTGACATCTTCATCAGCGGCTTTTGTGCGGCAGGTGATGTTTCCGAGCATCAACAGATATTGTTTATAGACCGGTTGATCTAAACCGTATTTTTTCTTGATGTTTGCCTCGATCGCCGGCGGCAATTTCTTTTCGGTCGAATAAAAAGTGCCGGGCGCGAGACGAATCAAGCCCCACGTTAGGGTAATGACAAGCAATGCCATCGGAATAATTATCAATAATCGGCGAATGATAAAACTTAACATTTTTCCTCTATTTTTCTGATTTTCCGTTTTGACTGCCGAAAAACTTTTCACCTATAAAAATTACGGCGTTGAAACGTTCATCAGTTTCTCTGAGCCGCTTGTCTGTTTCGCTTTGCGCATCCCGAAGCTCTTTTATATCAGTGGTCAATTCGGCAATATGTTTTCCATTTTCGGAAATTTGCTTTCCTTGTTCAACCGAAGAATTATAAAGATTCAAGCAAACGCGCTCCAAAATATTTGTCCGTATCGCAGCTTCTTTTTGGTTTTCTTGAATTTCTCGGTTCGTTTCCTGAATTTTCTGCAAATCAGCGTAAAATTGCGCTTGATTGTTCAAAATAAACTCTATCGTTTTGTCCAATTTTTCGTCGTCCATATTTTTTATTCAACCTTTGCTGTTTTTGTTTGTTCCGGTGTCGCTTTGGCTTTTTGCGCGGCTTCCTGCGTTGCCATTAA
>JANLTD010001280.1:0-1525 GCA_031362765.1 Acidobacteriota bacterium
CATACAAAAGGAAGCTTTACGGGTGCGACCTCCGACAAAAAAGGACTCTTTCGTTCGGCTGACGGCGGCACGCTTTTGCTCGATGAGATCGGCGAAATGCCGATTGCCTTGCAGGTCAAACTTCTTCGCGCGCTTCAGGAACAGGAAGTTCTGCCGATCGGTGCCGGCGCGGCCGTTAAATTCGACACGCGGATCATCGCCGCGACCAATCGGGATCTCGAAACCGAAGTTGCGGCAAGCCGCTTTCGGGAAGATCTTTTTTATCGCCTGAATATCATCGAAATCAGCTTGCCGCCGCTGCGTGCAAGGCGCGAAGACATTCCGCTGCTCGTCAAACATTTTGTTTCAAAATCGGCGCGCAACCAGCGTGCGAACGAAAAAAATGTAACTAAAGAAGCGATGGCCGCGCTTGTCAGCTACAACTGGCAGGGTAATGTCCGCGAGCTCGAAAACGCTGTCGAACGAGCTTTTATTTTGTCGGGTGAAGAAATTGATCTTGAAAGTCTGACGCCGAAAATCAAATTAAACGCGGAACATTCGCTTGAAATCCGCGATCCGGAAGGTTTGCGCCCGACGCTCGAAGAAATGGAACGCCGTTATATTTTAGAGGTTCTAAATTCGGTTGGCGAAGATAAAACTGATGCCGCAAATATTTTAGGTATTGACCTGTCAACGCTTTATCGGAAACTAAAAAAGTATGAGGAAATTTGATTCTTTGTTCAACAATTGGACTGGCTTCGGTGAAATTATTTTGCAAAAAGTTCCAAAACAAAATAATTTGTTCCTTCAATTCGCGTAATTTTCCCGTCAGAATAAGGCAGATTGAAAAAATCGTTAGCGCCGTAGCTTGAACCCTTGAGAGTTTCGTCACCGCTCGTCCGGCTTTGCGCGATCAATTCAGCCGGAAACCAATTTTCGGTGCTGATCGTTTCGGGCGCCGCAGGTTTATATTTGGCGGCTTGCGTAACGATCTTTTCCGCATCTTCCTTCAAAAATCTGAGAACGGCGATCAATTTTTTATCGTTCGGTCCGGGAACCCGATTGTCAACGGTTTTCCCCAAGATATCTTCGCGCCAAAATGCTTCTTCGGGATGAAAAGGAATTTTGATCGTCAATTCCAATTCGTCTATATTGTCTTTGACATTATTGGCAGCAGTGTTTGAATTCGCCGAATTGACTGAGTTAGAGTTGTCGTTTTTGCTGCTATTTGAAGGACACGCCGTCAGGAATATGGAAACGATCAGTGCGACAAAAATTTTAGGGGCAGTTTGCATTCGGTAATTTTATAAAGATTTCTCAAAGTAAGCAATTTTCTATTAACATTATCTATTACATAACATCAGCAAGCGAGTTCAATAATTGATTTTCATTCATAACAATAAATCGTGTAAAATGCCAAAACAAGCAATTTTAAAAAATTTAATTATAGACGGATAACAAAATGGCAGAAGTAAAAGAAGCAATCTCGGAATCACAAGCGGAAAAGGCGCGTTGGGAAGCGGACACTTTGCAGAAAGTTTTGGAC
>JANLTD010000006.1:0-5737 GCA_031362765.1 Acidobacteriota bacterium
CAATTATCAATTCGGCGGAAATGTCGGCGGTCCGATCAAAAAAGACAAAGCGTTTTTCTTTGTCGCTTACGAACGCAACGACGGCACTAGCAGCAAACCGAATTCGATTGACCCGACGCTTGCCAATATTTTCAGAACGCGGTTCAATTCGACTGAGCAGGGTATCATCGAGCGGACAAATGTCGCCGATGTTTTTCTTGGCAAGGTTGACATTCAAGTCAACAAAAACAATCTGTTGACGCTGCGCCATAATTACAGCCGCGCCGAACAGGTCAACGGAACTTTCGACGTTCCGACCTGGGGCATCAGCGCCAACGGACGCGAAACCGACAAATCAAATTCGTTTATCGGCCAGCTTGTGACGAATTTTTCGTCAAATCTGCTGAACGAATTTCGTTTCCAGTGGGCGAAAGAAGAACGTCCGCGTTTCTATGACGGCCCCGATCTTCCTGACACGACCATCGGAACTTTCGATGGTTCGATCTCATATCGTTTCGGCCGCCCGTTCTTTTTGCCGGTGCCGTCAAATGACGTGCGCTATCAATTTACGGACAACTTTACGGTCATTCGCGGCAACCATGCGGTAAAATTCGGGTTCGATTTTAACCGCGTCAACGTTTCACAGACCTTTATCGGATTCGCGCGCGGCCGTTACATTTTTGCCGCGCCGACGATTGCCGGCGCGATTTCCGGGTTTCAGAATTATATCAATGGTACGAGTGCCGCAGCGCTTGCGCTTTATCTGCAATTTGCACCGATCGGTAACCGGACGGTGCAGCAAGCCGGAACACAGTCGTTCAACGTCTATGAACCCGGAGTTTATGTGCAGGACAATTGGCAGGTCAGATCTAATTTAACCTTGAATCTCGGTTTTCGCTGGGAAGGACAATACCAACCGGAAGCGATCAACGCGCCGAGCCAGACGCGCTACGGACAATTTTTGAATGATCCGCGTTTTCCGTCAAATGGTTTGATCCCTGATTTTAAGGATGGTTATCAACCGCGTCTGGCGCTTTCGTGGTCGCCCGGTAAAGACGGCAAAACGGCGATTCGCCTTGGTGCCGGAATGTTTTATGCACGGATCCCGGGACTTGTTCTGGCCGGTCCGCGCAACACGGACGGTGTGATCGCCGGAAATATTTTCTTTGCGAATTTCCTTTGCGGCGGCGCCGGTTTGGGCGGTTGTCCGGTTTATCCGGGAATTGTTCCAACGACCGGTTTCAATCCGTTTAATCCGGGTATCGCGGTTTTTGCGAAGGACTTCAAAAATCCGCGCACCGTTCAATACAGCGCGAGTATTGAACGCGAAGTTTATAAGGATATATCATTCCTGGTGGCTTATAACTACGCTCATTCGACTCGTCTGACACGTTTCGTTAATCGCGGCGATTCGCGGCTTTACAATGGCGTCGCGATCTTTGAGCGAGCGAACGGTTCCGGTGTCGGTGAGATCCGTTCGACCGAAAGCTCGGCGCGTTCGCTTTATCAAGGCTTGACCTTTACCTTGAACAAACGTTTCTCGAATCAGTATCAATTCCAGATCAATTATCTGCTTTCGTGGGATAAATCGGATGATGATAACGAACGCGATCCGTTCACGTTCCGCTATGTTGATCCGCGTAATTTGACACCGGAATACGGTTATTCAGACCGCGATCAGCGGAGCCGTTTCAATGCGTTTGCGACATTTATTTTGCCGTATGATGTCAATTTTTCACCGATCGTTCAATATCGTTCGGCGCAGCCGACCTCGGTCGTCAATCGCGGAACGTTTCCGAACATCATTCAGCGCAATACGATCCGGCTGAAAAATGAGTTTTTCACTTTTGATATGCGCATTTCAAAAGTATTCAAGTTCACGGAAAAAGTTTCGCTCGAACCGATCTTTGAAGCGTTCAACCTCTTCAATAATCGTAACCAGCGATCTCTGCCGCGACCGCTGACGTTCAACTTTGACGGAACTGTTTCGGCAGGTTTCGGCGAACCGCGGCAGGCGCAATTGGGCGTCAGATTTAAGTTCTAAAGAGGAACATTCACCACCAAGACACAAAGGACACAAAGAATTTATCTTTAGTGTCCTTTGTGTCTTGGTGGTGAAAAATAAACTATTTCTTCATTGTCAGTTCAACGCCCGTTGCCTCAAATGAAACTTGCGTGACGGTTCCGTCTTTGTTGATGTTGTCAAATTTTGCGCCGTCGTCTTCAACCATATGTTTAACTTCTTCCGCCGACAAGGTTTTGACGGTAAAAATGCCTTCGGCTTTGGTAAACGCACCGGCTGAACTGAGCGGAATAAAAAACGCGTGGTCTTTCATCTTGACCATTACCGATTTTGCATCTTTGTTCGGCGCAAGTTCCAGCCAACAGCCTTCGGACTTGCACGAACGGACAATGATGCCTTCGACGCGCACCGATTTACCCGCAAACTTTGACGGATTTGCCAACACTTTAGCGAGCGAAACCTTCTTTGAATTGCCGATCGGCGCGCCGCGTTTCAAATATCCGCTTGTCGGAATTGCTTCTGTTTTATCATTTTCGGTCGGCGACATTTTGTCCATTTTTCCCATCTTCTCCATTTTGTCCTGGGCAAATACCGACACAGAAAAAGCTAAAACTAAAATCATCAAACTAAAAATTGTTTTCATTATTAATTCTCCTAAAATCTATTTCTCAACACTATTTTGACCGATAAACGACGTTTCCGTCCATCACGGTTGTCAAAACTTTTGTTTTACCGATGTCATTCGGATCAATCATAAAAATATCGTCCGACAAAATCACGAAATCCGCAAGTTTGCCGACCGTGATCGTGCCTTTTTCGTTTTCCTGGAATTCCGCGTAAGCCGCGCCCGAAGTGTAAAAACGCACCGCTTCTTCGACTGAAAGTTTTTGTTTCGGATCAAACGTATTGACCGCCGCCGCGATTCCGAAGAGCGGATTTATCGGAATCAGCGACGAATCAGAACCAAAGGCAATCGATGCTCTAGCCGTGACAAATGTCCGCAAAGGCTCAAGGCTTTTGCCCGCGCCGTTGCTGAAAAGAAACGGCTGAACCGAAGCGATAATATTCGAATTTGCAAATCGTTTGAAATCTTGCGGACGTAGATTATGCGCGTGTTCGACGCGAAAACGACGGTCTTTTTTGCCGTTGACTTTTATGACGCGCTCGAAAATCGTCAAGATCTGATTGTTCGCGGACGCGCCGATCGCGTGGATCATAATCTGCAAATCGGCAAGGTCTGCCGCCTGAATCTCTTCATAAAGCCCGGCTGTTGATTCAGCGTCGCCGTCTGCCATTCCTTTCAAACAGCCTTGTCTGACAAGTTCGTCGCCCGAATTGTTTTTAACATTGGCTTTCGATAATTTTTGCCAGTCGGATAAAGCTGCGCAATCGTAGATCCGCGTTTTTAATTTCCCTCGCCGCGCCAGTTCGCGGTAAATTGACGTATTGTCATCGGCGGAAACGTCCTGTACGCTCGTCACGCCGAAAGCGGCGGCGTAATTGCTCGCGGTTTCGGCAACCGCCAATTTATTTTCGGTCACGAATTGCGGCACAAATCTTTTGACCAGATCTATTGCGGAACCCTTTAAGATTCCGGTCGGTTCGCCCGTTTCATCGCGGCCAATTTCGCCGCCGGCAATGTCTTTCGTGTTTTTATCAACCCGCGCCAATTTCAATGCTAAACTGTTGACCAAAGCTGTTTTAGTGTTTGAATGATAGATAAAGACCGGATGATCGGGCGTGGCCGCATCAAGCAGATATTTGGTCGGCAAATCGTTCGGCATCCGGTTCGAGCTGTTCCAATTGAAACCTAAGAGCCATTGTCCTTTTGGCAAAAATGACGCGTAAGATCGGATTTTTTCAACAATTTCCAACGGAGTTTTAGCATCGCGCAAATCAATCGAAAAAAACTGGCTGCCGATTGCCGTAAAATGAACGTGTGCATCGTTGAATCCGGGAAGAACAAGTTGATTGTTTGCATCTATCGTCCTTGTATATTCGCCGATGAATGCGCGAATCTCCGTATTCGTGCCGACCGCCGAAATTCTATTTTTCGTGACCGCCAAGGCTTCGGCACGCGGTTTTGTTTTATCAACCGTCCGGATATTGGCGTTGACGATAACGAGGTCTGCTTTTTGAGGAAAAATCGCGATCTGCAAAACAAAAAAACTCAAAAGAATGCCGGAAATTCTTTTGAGTTTGCGGTTTTTGAATTTGTAAATCATCGTAACTGATATAGGTTTTTGGATTTTGGTCTTTGGTTTTTGGTTTTATTCAACGTAACCTCAATAATTTTTAATCAAGATGCGCGGAAAAATAAGCGGGCGTAGTGAGAAAATCAATGCCAATTCGGTAATTTCTTTCAAAAAACTAAAAACCAAAATCCAAAGACCTAAGCAATTACAAATCATCAAAAATTATTTTGTTTGATAAACGATACGACCGTCAACAACGGTTGTCAAAACTTTTATGTTGCGTATCTCGTTCGGATTAATTGTGAAAATATCGTCCGACAAAATGACAAAATCGGCGAGCTTTCCGACGGCGATCGTGCCTTTCGCGGTTTCCTGAAATTCCGCGTAAGCCGAGCCATAAGTGTATGCGCTGACCGCTTCTTCGACCGTGATCTTTTGTTCGGGAATCCAGCCGTTCGGATTTTTGTCGTCGAGCGTGCGGCGCGTGACGGCGGCATAGATTCCGAACATCGGATTGAGCGGCGCGACATACCAATCCGTGCCGAATGCCAGATTCGCGCCCGCGTCGAGCAAACTGCGAAAAGCATATGTTCCTTTCAGACGTTTTTCGTCCAGACGTTTGAAAGCCCAGCGTCCATCGTCAATCGCATGAAACGGCTGCATCGAAGCGATCACTTTATCGCTTGCAAAGCTTTTGATCAGATCGGCGTTTAAGTGTTGCGCGTGTTCGATGCGGAAACGCCTGTCTTTTGCGCCGTTTTCCTTTTCAACGCGCTCATAGATCTTCAAAATCTCGTCGTTGGCGCGGTCGCCGATCGCGTGGATCATCACTTGCAGATTGTTTTTGTCGGCATTTGAAACTCGTTCATACAAATTCGGAATTTCGTCCGAAGGCAGACCGGTCGTCATCGGCGCGTCGAGATAAGGCTCGTAAAACCAGGCGGTTGTCGAACCTAAACTGCCGTCGGCAAAACCTTTTAAACCGCCGACGCGAAGCATTTCGCTGCCGAAACCCTGCGTCACGCCGGCGCGCTGCCAGCGTTGCCAATCGTTCAAGGTCGAAACGGCGTAAACGCGCGTTTTGAGTTTTCCGCGTTTTAATAATTCCTGATAAGCGCCGACATCGCTGCCGGCGGACATATCCTGAACGCTCGTTACGCCAAGCGAGGCAGCGTAATTTGTCGCGGCTTGGATCGCTTCAAGCTTTTGTTCAAAAGGCATTTCGGGAATCACGCGGTACACATAATTCATCGCCGCATCTTTCAAAACGCCGGTCGGATTGCCCGTTTTATCACGAACGATCAAACCGCCTTCGACCTCTTTCGTATCTTTCGTCACGCCCGCCAGTTTCAGTGCCGCCGAATTTGCCAGCGCCATATGAGTGCTGTTCGCGCTCGTTCAGAAATAAAAACCACTCGCACTTTGCCACCCTTGCCACGCACAGAGAGCTCCTCAGAATTCTCATTCAAATCTCGCGAAAGGGAACAGAGCTCTCCCACACGTAGTCCTGTCGAAAAAAGCATCTCCAAAATCGCCTTGT
>JANLTD010000381.1:0-3749 GCA_031362765.1 Acidobacteriota bacterium
CAGAAAAAAACTGCCGAGTATTCAACCGCGCAAGGCTTTTACCAGCGGGCGACCGTCTATCAAGACATTATCACAGTATCGTTTGTGCGCGATAAAGGGTTGGACGCGTCGCTTCCCTATCTTTTGGCGATGAGCCGCAGTAAATTTAATCCTGAAAAACAAGGCACAAACGAAGGATTGTGGCAAATATCAAATGATTTTGCGGTGACGAATCTTTATTTTGATGTATGTCAAACGAAAACTTTGTCCGAACCAACGCAGGATTGTGCGGCGAAAGTAGCCGCGCTTTACATGAAAAATCTGGTCGTCGAGACTTTTGACGGTGACATCATTTATGCGGTCGCGGCTTTTGGCAAAACTCAGCAGGAAGCAAATAGCTGGAAAACGAGTTTGCCTGCCGATCGTTCGGAATTTTGGAAAGTTATCACGGACGCAAACCAACGCGAAATAGTCGTGCGATTTTTCGCCGCTGCAATTGTCGCGGAAAATCCGCCAAAATTCGGACTCAAAAACGATCGTCCGATTTCGGAACTTTATCGATGACTAAATAGAAATGATTGAAGTAGTTCTGACATATCCAACTGATGAAGGTTCGCGCGAAATCGCGCTCGAAGAAGGCAAAGTGTCTTTCGGGCGCGGAAGCGAAGCTGATTATCGTCTCGACGACGACGGTTTATCGAGGCTGCACGCAACCGTTCACCGCGAAGGCGACAATGTTTGGATTCTCGACGAAAATTCGACCAACGGCAGCTTTGTCAACGGCGAAAAGATTCGCGCCAACGGAACGATCCTCGAAAATGGCGACAAGATCAAAATCGGTCATCAGACGAATCTGACCATCAAAATTTTTAGCAAACAAACTTCTCAACCAACCAAGTCAAACGAAAAAGCCAAATCAATCGCGGCTTCCGACGGAGATTCACAAGGGTTTCCGATCCTGATTCCTTTGGCATTGATCGGGTTTGCGCTTTTGGTCATCAGTGTTTCAGCGGTTTTGATTGGCGTCAAGGTTTTCGGTAATAAAGATACCGTAATCGTTGACGAAACGCCGTATGAAGAATACACGCCTGAACCTTCGGACAATAAGAACGACAATAAAAACACGAGCAAGACGCCGAAAACAACCGTCACGCCCGACAATCCCACGAACAGCGGCGGCAGCACGGAAATAATTGAAAATAAAACGGTTGAAGTAACAAACAGCGGTACGACGGTCGTTCTGCCAAAAGGCAAATACCAGGATATGTCGGAAGATGACAAAAAGAAGTATGTTGCCGTCAAATCCGAAAAGATCGCGCGGATCATCGGCAATCAGAAAAGCGATCCAATTCCGGTTGAAGCCATGCAGGAGATCAAAAAATTCCTGACCGGCTATGTCAGTCGCTTAAAGAATGCAACAAAAGATTCGTGTGAGCAAAAAGGTTGGAATAAAAGCGATTTTATCAGTGTCTTAAATCGCGCCACCAAAACAAGTCCGTTGGTGGTCCGCAGTTTTCGGTCCGAGGGCATCGAACCGCAAATCGGGATTTATGTAGCGATGATCGAGGGCGAACACTGTCCGTGTTTGACCAGCCCCACTGGCGCGAAGGGTATGTTTCAGTTTTTAGCGAAGTCCTGGTCCGATTACGACGTGGACAAAAATCCGGAAGACCGTTGCAAACCCGAAAAAGCAGCCCCGGCCGGTGCAAAATATTTAAAATCGCTGATTGCGAGATTTGGCACCGCGCCCGACAGTGTTCCGCTCGCGATTGCAAGTTTTAATAGCGGGCAAGGAAATCTGGGTAAAAATATTGATAGTGTGTTTGCAGGCGCGTCCGGGCAAAATCGGAGTTTTTGGACGCTCGCCGCCAATAAAAATTTGATGGAAGGCGGGGCCGGAAAACAGTTCAGCAACGAAAATATAAATTATGTTCCGAAATTTTTTGCGGCGGCAATAATCGGTGAAAACCCGCAGGATTTCGGCGTGAGTCTGCAACCGCTTTCTTCATATACAAAATAGTAGAGAGTAGAGAGTAGAGAGTAAAGAGTAAAAAACTTCGAACTCTTCACTCTCCACTCTCTACTCTCTACTCAAAAATGACCGAACTTTGGCTCAATTTTAAGGACGAAAAAGGCAAAGACCAGAGAGTTTTGGTCGAAGGTAAGAATTTTATCATCGGCCGGCATTCGGAAAATGATCTGTGTATTCCAAGCGGAAAACTTTCGCGTCAACACGTCAAAATCGAATCTTTTGCCGAGGTTTTTATCGTTTCCGATTGTGGTTCGAGCAACGGAACGACGCTTAACGGAGACGATCTATCTGAGCCGGTCGCGCTTAAAACGGCGACAAATTGAATTTGGGCGGCGGTGTGGAAATTGAAGTTGAGATAATTTCCGACAAACCGAAAGCAAAAAAACCGAATAATGAAGATGATTCAGAAGAAGAAGCTTCGGGCAATTCGGCATTTTCCGGCGGAACAAGCGGTCAGAGCGGATCGGCTTCTGCGTCGAACAACTCAGCAATTCCGACGAGTGTTTTTATCATTGCGCCAATTCTGGCAATCGTTTTTTTAATTTGCGGCGGCGGATTGCTCGTCTTTTTTGGCAGAAACGACACACAGAAAAGCAACGAAACCAGTTCTTACTATCCAACACCCGATAAAACAACTGAAAAAACAAAAGAATCGCCGACACCAAAATCTTCTTCTACGATCGGAAATTCATCAACCGGCATAACGCCTTCGCCCGAACAGACAAACACGCAGCCAACGCCGGAAATTACTGACGAAAAGAAAAAGATCGAGGTAAATTCCGCCTCGTTTATGCAGCGTATCGCGCTCAACGATCCGAATGCTTTTTTGAAATCCACGGAAATTGAACAAGTCAATTCCAGAATCGCGTCGTTCAAGGGCTCAAGTAATCTGGCCGAAAACCTCAAGTCCGTTAAAGCTAACGCCTCAAAATTCAAGGATTTGGCGGAGACAAAAGGCTTAAAACCTCAGTTTTTGGCTGTTGCCGCTTTAACTGAGATCGGCAACAATAAAGGAGATCCGTTTGAAGTCGCCAAGACAATGCTTCCGATCCTGGCTAATTTGCAAATTAAGCTTGTCCCCAATCTGGCGGATGACTGCTTGATGATAATTGCGGCATACGACCAAGGCAAAGCGGGCAAATTCGATAGTTTACGCAACAAGTTGGAAGGTTTGGGAAAAAACCAACAGGGCGTCGCTCCGCGTGAGATCCGCACGATCTGGTTTCTGAAAAAACAAGACAAAATAACCGCTGCCGAATTTGAATACGCGCTCCGTTTTCTGGCGATCGGCACAATTACGCAAAATCCGAAAGATTTTAACGTCAATGCGGAAGCAGTAACATTTTAAAATTAAGTCGGGAAGTAAAAAATTCAACGCGCGCGCATTGCATTAAACACTATGGAAAATAATTCTGAATGGATTACCGGGCAAGTTAAATTATCAATTGGCGGGATTCCTCTCGAAATGCAGATGACGGTTCCCGCGAAACCTGTCAAGCCGCAAAGAATGTTGCCTGTTTTTCAACAAATGGCGAATTCATTTGTCGAGATCGGCATTAGCTCATTAGAAAATTCGGGCGCAAGAATTTCCTGTGAAAAAGGTTGCGGAGCGTGTTGCAGTCAACCGGTTCCATTGGCGGAAATTGAGGCTTATAAAATAGCCGAATTAGTCGAAAATTTACCCGAACCGCGGCGCACCGCAACCTTTTTCACAGGAAATTCTTGCGCCCGAATATTC
>JANLTD010000041.1:0-4192 GCA_031362765.1 Acidobacteriota bacterium
CCGGACTTCGTTCAATTCCGGCGCGTTTCGGTATTAAAAATGCGCTCTGGATTGCGCGGCTTTTTCACCTCCAAGCCTTTGTCGTTTTATTCATTTTGTATCTCGTCACGGAACTCGGCTGGCTCGCGATGGTCGGTGTGATAGCGGTCGGCGCGTTGATGATTTACCAACATACACTCGTCAAACCAAACGATTTATCACGAATGAACGCCGCGTTTTTCACAACCAACGCGTTTGTCAGCGTGATTCTGTTTCTGACTTTTGGCGGCGCGGTTTTTCTCGCCAAAACTTAAATTATTTCGTTATCAGATTTTTATAAACTTCGCCGCCTTTCATCACGAATTGAACATTTTCAAAAACCTTTCCGCTCGGCGTATCAATCAATTTTCACGCTTAGATGACCGTCACGACCGAAGTTTGCGCGTGAGCCGACAGAACCGAACTCAAAAACAAAACCGCCAATAAAACCGGACTGCTTATTTTTCGCATTTTTAGAATCTCACTTTAGTTTTTTGCAAATTGCTTAAATAAATTGTTCTCTAAACATAAAGGCAAAACCCGAGTGCGTCAAACAAACCGCTTATTGACCTGGTTTTTCGGATAAACAATCCGCGCTTTCTCTGATAAAATCAAGGCATAGAGATTGCTCTTTGAGAAAGCGGATTTGATCAAATCACGGTGAGCTTATGAGAATTCCAACACTGCAAGGCATTATAAGGCGAAGACTTCTGGTAAATTTCCGCGCCGATGCCGAAAACATTCAAAAGATTCTGCCCAAAGAATTTCGTCCGAAGTTACAAAAAGGCAAAGCGATCGCCGGCATTTGTCTGATTCGCCTTGAACGGATGCGGCCGAAATTTACGCCGGAATTGCTCGGGATTTCGAGCGAAAACGCCGCGCACCGGATCGCCGTTTTGTGGGAAGACGCTTCGGGCGAAACGCGCGAAGGCGTGTATATTCCGCGCCGCGACACCGATTCATTTATCAATGCGACGGTCGGCGGAACGCTTTTTCCCGCCGAACAGAATCGGGCTGATTTTACAATTGAACGCGAGGAAAATGAGATTGATTTTGCGATGAAATCGAAAGATAAAAAAGTTTTCGTCGCACTAAAAGGGAGAATTACGGATGTTTTGCCGGAAACCTCCATTTTTTCATCGCTCGACGAAGCATCAAAGTTTTTTGAACCGGGTTCGCTCGGGTTTTCCGTGACCGGCGGCGGCAAATCTCTGGACGGCATCGTTTTGAAAACCAAAGAATGGAAGGTTGACGCATTTGCGATTGATAACGTTCATTCAAGCTTTTACGACAACGCGAGCGTTTTTCCAAAAGGCTCGATCGAATACGATCACGCGCTGATCATGCAAAACATCGCGCACGAATGGCACAGCGCACCGCCGTTTGAGTTAAAATAATGTGAGAAAACTATGCAAGTTACAGTTGAACAAATAGAAAATGAAGTAAAACAACTTTCGCAGGAAGATTTGCGAAAAGTCCGTGAATTAGTTGATTCGCTCTTAGAAAAGAAAGAATCCAAACCGCAGATGACCGAAGAAGAGTTTGAGCAGCATCTTTACGAAAAAGGAATCATCGGCAAACCGCCGCCACCGATAACGGATTTTTCGCGTTATGACGATTACAAACCGATTACCGTGACAGGCGAACCGATTTCCGAAACGATAATCAGGGAGCGCAGATAAATGGCAACCTTCTTTTGCGATTCGAGCGCGATTGTCAAACGCTACATTAACGAAATAGGTTCGGTTTGGCTTTCGGCAATTACGAATCCAACGGGCGGCAATCGAGTTTATGTTGCGCGGATAACTTTTGTTGAAGTAATTTCAGCAATTACACGCCGTGAGAAAGGCAGCCATATTTCTTCAACCGATGCCGACACCGCAAGATTGACGTTTGAGCAAGATCATTTGAATGAATTTCAGAAAGTGGAAATCAGCGAAATTTTAATCAACGAAGCGGCAAATTTAGCAAAGAAATATGCGTTGCGAGGCTACGACGCAATTCAACTCGCGGCGGCTTTGGAAACCGAAAATGAACGGTTTGCACTAGGTTTATCGCCACTAACTTTGCTTTCCGCCGACACGGACTTAAACGCGGCGGCAGCCGCAGAAGGTTTGACGGTTGATGATCCGAATAATCATTAAAATTATGCGTTATATGATTGTGATTGAAGAAGGCGAAAAGAGTTTCGGCGCGTATGTGCCGGATTTACCGGGTTGCATCGCGGTCGGCGAGTCGGAAGCGGAAGTCAAACAATTGATTCAGGAAGCAATCGAATTTCACCTTGAAGATTTAAGAGAAACCGGCGCGGAAATTCCGAAGCCTTCGTCAAAAAGCGAATATGTCGAAATTTTAGCGGCGTAGTTTGGAGTGGTTTATGAATCGAGCAAAACTTTTCATCGTTTTTACTTTTCTTCTGGCTTTAGCACTTCAAGTTTCGGCGCAAAAACCTATAATTGAAAAACTCCAAATTAAGATTAGCCATAAGAAGGAAATTATCAAACAAGTTTTTGATGACGGCTTTAAAAAACTTATTGAAAATGAAACATTTCTTCCGTGCACAATTCCTTTGGTTGACGACAAAAAAATCATTTTAATCCGAACAACAGAACCGAACATTTTTCCGAAAGAAATTGAAGAATTCAGCTTTAAATTTTTGTCTGCAAAGGGTATTGAAAATGAAGTTAAGAGCAATAACGGTGATTGTTATTTTGACATCGGATATTTTCAACCAAATAATTCCAAAAAAGTTACAATCTCTCTGTGGAGATGGATTCGAGTTATTACCGTTTTCAACGGCAAATCTCAATATCCTGCCGGTTGGGTGGCAGCGCAGGGCTTAGTTTATGAAGCCACGAAAAATAACGGAAAGTGGCGGATAAAGTTTTTGCATGGAACAGCCGTTGTTTCATAAAATTTAAAATATTTATGCAATTTTCATTTGATACAAACTTAAACAGAATCGCCGAAAAGGTTGAAGCGGGCGACCGCCTGACCTTTGATGAAGGCGTCGAATTATACAAAACCGACGATTTGAACGCGCTCGGTAAATTGGCGGATTTGGTGCGGCGGAAAAAACACGGGCGGGTGACCTATTACAACGTCAACCGGCATTTTAATCACACGAATATCTGCGTGGCGGACTGCAAATTCTGCGGTTTTTACCGGCGTGCGCGGCAGGAAGACGCTTACACACATTCGATTGCGGAAGCGTTGGAGATTGCCGGAAACGCCGTCAAAGAAGGCGCGACCGAACTGCATATTGTCGGCGGTTTGAACTCGAAATTGCCGTTTGAGTATTACACTGATCTGTTTTCGTCATTAAAGCGCGAATTTCCCGCTTTGCATTTGAAGGCGCTGACGATGGTCGAACTCGATTTCTTTGCGCGGTTTTATAAAATGTCGGACGAGGATGTGATCGAACAACTGAAAGCGGCGGGAATGGACAGTTGCCCGGGCGGCGGCGCGGAGATCTTTGCCGAACCGACGCGTTCGCGTATCTGCGACCATAAATGCGACGGCAACCGCTGGCTCGAACTCGCCGGAAAAGTCCATAAAGCCGGACTTAAAACCAATGCGACGATGCTTTACGGGCATCTCGAAACGACCGAAGACCGCGTTGACCATTTCATAAAACTGCGCGAGCAGCAGGAAAAATCCGGCGGTTTTCAATGTTTTATTCCGCTCGCGTTTTACCCCAATGGAACCGCGCTTTCATCACTTCCCGGACCTGACGCGATCGACAATCTGAAAACGATCGCCGTTTCGCGTCTGATGCTCGATAATTTCGACCATATCAAAGCCTATTGGGTGATGCTCGGGAAAGCGACGACGCAAACCGCGCTTCATTTCGGCGCGAACGACGTTGACGGCACGATCACCGACGGCGGCGAATTGACGCACGCCTATTCGGTCGAAGAAGGCGGCGAACAGAAAATGACCAAGGCAGAGCTGATCACGATGATCGAAAACGCCGGTTTTGAAGCGGTCGAGCGGGATACGGTTTACAATCGTGTCGAAAAGGTTGGGGCGTAATTCGTAGAGAAAGATAGCGCGACTGGCGAAAACAAAATTAACGCCCGAAGAATTTTAGAGGAGAAAGACGATGCAGACAGTTTCAGAAAAAAGTTACAGTAAAATTTTTGTTCCTAACAACTCCGGCGCACTGCGTTTC
>JANLTD010000051.1:0-3337 GCA_031362765.1 Acidobacteriota bacterium
CGATCAGAAGCGGGTGAAATGAAAAGGCTTCGCGCAGTTTCTCGTTCTTGAAATATTTTGACGCGAATTTGTAAACCGATCTGTCCGACCTCAGTTTGATCATTTCGGGAACAACCTTGTCCATATCCCAAACAGTCGTAAAAGGTTTGTCAATCAGTTCAAAGCCGACGCGATAGATCTCGCTCAAAGATTTGGCAAACTTTTTGTAACTTTCGATTTCTTTCGGAGCGATTTTGGCGATTTGCGCATATAGATTTTCAAGGTCATCATTATAATTAAAAACCGTGCCGTCTTCCCAACGAATGTTATAGAAAGGATCGAGTTTGACAAGGCGGACATAATCTCTCGTATTTTTTCCCGCCAGCGTAAAAAGTTCGTCAATCAGCCACGGCGCGGTAATGATCGTCGGTCCGCCGTCGAATTTAAAACCGTCCTGCTCATAAACATATGCCCGCCCGCCAAGTTTGTCGCGTTTTTCGACGATTGTGACGTGATGACCTTGTGCTTGCAGACGAATCGCCGCTGAAAGTCCACCGAATCCGCTTCCGATTACAACTATTTTCATTTGTTTGATTTTCTAACTCTTTTGATAAATGTCGAAATTACAGATTAGAAAAGGCGGAAAGAAAACACAAATGAGAATGCACGTTCTGAGTCTAATATTGAACCGGCGAATCGGTCGAAAGCCCCCACGCGAAAACACTGACCCCGCTCTGGCTACCGTTGACCCAATAATACGATTGCGGCGCGCCCGCCCGCCAGATTGCGAGATCGGTTTTCCCGTCGCCGTCATAATCTCCCGGAACAGGTATATCACCATCAGCTCCCCAATTTGCCGCTCGAACTGTGTTATCTGAACTTCTCATCCACCACCAATTACCGTCCGAACTTCGCCAAATTGCCAAATCTCCGATGCCGTCTCCATCAAAATCTCCGGGAATAAACCGATCACCTGTTGTTCCGAATCGAACAAAACGAGTAGCACCTGTCGCAATATCTGAAATGTTTACACCAACATTATTAGACAATGGAGGATCTTGAAAACTATGAACATTATCGGCGCGTCCGTCTCCGGTCATATCACCAAGTCGAATCGGAACTTGACGCTGAGGAATTTGAAATTGTACACCGCCGGTTGTGCCGTTATATTGGACATAAACATTTGTAATAGCACCCCCAGGAGGCTCTATAAAGGTACCTATCCAAACTGCCGGATCAGTTTTTCCATCGCCATTATAATCCTGCTGCATTGGTGCGTTTGCAGGAATAACATCCCTAAACTCTGTCTTTGTAAGACTATTACTTTGACTGTTCCAAATCCAAAATGTGTGAATTAGTGGAGGAAAATTTACCGCCCGGAGAATAGCTATGTCGGTTTTGCCGTCCCCATCATAATCTCCCGGTGCGTGCATATCGCCATTTACTCCCCAGCGAAAGGCTTTAAATCCATCTCTACTTTGCCAAATATACCAAACTTTAAAAATTCCTACTTGAAAATCTCCTTCATTTCGCACAACAGCGAAATCCGCTTTACCGTCACCGTCAAAATCATTCATCTTGCGAAACATATTTTGAGAGAATCCTGTTGGCGCCAAAACAATTATGATTAAACAAAATCCCAACAATCGAACATAAATCTGTCCAACATAACTTTGCATTCTATTTCCCTCCAAAGTATCAAATTAGGTTTAGTTTTCTTTGCATAATATCATATTCTTCAATAACCTCTTACTTTTTTTTCTTTGCTAAAGAAAACTTTCTTGACGGCGCGAATCGTGTTGGCGTGGATTTCAACTGTGTCATTTATATCCACGGCATAGCCGCCGGACATTGTTGTAACGATCGGCGTTTGATGTTCTTTGGCGAAACGCAAAACAATTTCGTCACGTTTCCCTAATCCTTCGATTGATAAATTAAGCCGTCCGAGCTTATCTTTTTCAAACGGATCGGCGCCGCCAAGATAGAAGATCACATCCGCGTTATGCAGAAAAATACGCGGCAACGCTTGTTCGAGCGTTTCCAGAAACTCAACATCGCCGGTTCCGTCGGCAAGTTCGATGTCAAGATTCGATTTCTCCTTAAACAGCGGATAATTTTTCGCGCCGTGCATCGAAAACGTAAAAACTTCGGGCGAATCACGGAAAATAAAAGCCGTGCCGTTGCCTTGATGAACGTCGCAATCAACAATTAAAAATCTTTCCGCTAATTTTTCTCTCTGCAAAACACGGATCGCAACCGCAACATCATTCAAAACGCAGAAACCTTCGCCGCGATCAGGATAGGCGTGATGCGTTCCGCCTGCGAGATTCGAGGCAATGCCGCTTTCGAGCGCATATCGAGCCGCATTGATCGTGCCCGAAATGGCGTGCAGCGAACGTCTGACCAGCGATTGAGACCACGGCAAGCCCAATTTGCGAACTTCTTTCGCCGTCAATTCGCCGCTCACGAGCCGCGTAATGTAATCTTCCGTGTGAACAAGCAGCAAGTCTTCAATTAATGCGGGCTCGGGTTCAAAAATCTCGTTATCGCGCAGGGTTTCTTCTCTTAATAACAGATCTCTGACCAATTCGAACTTGCGAATCGGAAAAACATGACCTTCGCCAATATCGGCGTAATAGTAAGGCGAATAGTAGAGGCGATAACTGCTCATTTAAGATTAATGTTAAATGATGAACCGGAAATGGTAAATTGTCGGACACGATTGTTTAAGACGTAATGGTTTGTTTGATGCCGAATTCATCCCTCATCCCTCATCCCTCATCCCTTTAAAAAGGAAGTGCGGCTTCGAGTTTCGGGTGACTCAAAGCCGCGATTTTAGGCGGATGGCTTAGCTGTAGGCAATGCGGAGCGGACAGGCAAAAGGCAGATGATCATTGGGCAGGGCTATCTTTGTGTTAACGAATCAAACTTCTCCGCAATTCAAGTTCAATTCGCCGGCACAAGAATCTTTTCATTCGGACGATTCATACCGATTTTTCGCGCTTCGCGCTCAATCGCCCGTGAATCGTTCTTTAGGCTGTGAACCTCTTCTTGCAGAGCGAGATTCTCACCTGATAATTTTTCAAATTCAGTGTTTAACTGAATATTCTCTGTCGCTTCGGCATTCATTTCCGAAAGGGCGCGCAAATTTATCGCCATACAGAGCATAAATGTTATCGAAACTACCACAACAAATAAAAACCAGTGTGGTGTAGAACTTTTGGTGCGACTCATTGTTGTCATACGATTTCGCGCCGGCCGCGTCATTGATTGTGAATTAGTCCAGTAAGTAGCGACGTCCTTGCTCAAGCAGCACCTCCAATTCTTGTTTGTCTTCTGATTCGGCGTAAATTCTGAC
>JANLTD010000072.1:0-5162 GCA_031362765.1 Acidobacteriota bacterium
AGTTTTGCACTTCGGGCGCGGGGATTTTCGTCCGTTTCCTGTTCACTCGGCACAATCGGTTTGCGCGTTAATATTTCAATCTTCTTTTCGGCGCCGCAAACGCATTGGGGAAGGCGCGGCGGGCAAGAGCATTTTCCTGCAAGTGTTTGGAAAGTTCGTTTGACGATTCGATCTTCTAACGAATGAAACGTGATCACCAAAAACTTCCCATTTTTTTCCAAAACATCGACAGCATCGCGGATAAACTGTTCTAAAATTTCAATTTCCCGATTAACAGCGATTCGCAAAGCCTGAAAAGTACGTGTCGCCGGATGGATTTTGTCTCTCGACTTCCCGCGACCGATCGCTTTTTCAACCGTTTCGGCAAGTTCTTTGGTAGTTTTGACCGCTTCGCCGATTTCTCTTTTCCAAACGATCCGCCGCGCAATTCGTCGGGAAAATCTCTCTTCGCCAAAATTAAAGATCAAATCGGCGATTTCCGATTCCGAGAGTCTTTCAAGCATTTCGGACGCTGTTTCATCCGCCGAATCGGGATTCATACGCATATCAAGGGGCGCGTCGAAACGAAAACTGAAACCACGCGTTCCCGTGTCAAGCTGTAGCGACGAAACTCCCAGATCCGCCAGAACGCCGTTCACTTTTTCAATCTTCGCCTCATTCAAAACCGTCCTAATGGCTGCAAAATTGGCATGTACGATCTTTACTTTTTCGCCAAATTTTTCAAGTCTTTTTTTGGCAAATTCAATCGCTTCAAGGTCCTGGTCAATGCCGATCACCTGCAAATTGGAAGCGCACCCTAAAATCGCTTCGGTGTGTCCGCCTAAACCGAGCGTTGCGTCAACGATGATCTCGTCCGGTTGCGGGTTCAAAATTTCAACGCTCTCGACCAGAAGAACCGAATTATGTAAATTTTCGACTTGTTTCCGCGGCATATTCAAAGACCACAATCCGTATTCAAGACACAAAAATACCCTTCGGTCGCTTGGCAGACCTTGCACCATCTATGCTAAATTATTTTTGAAGAAAAGCGGGGAACCTTGATTTTTATTTAACCGTCTCTAATCTAAAAAACATCCCGCGCATTGTCAATTCGAAATTTTCTTCGGACAAAGTGCTTAAACATTAAACACTCTTGTTGTGGAAAACTTTTCTCGTCCGAAAACTTTCTTTGGGGCATCTTCAACTACTTGCAAGCATATTACGACGTTTTTTTACCATCTGTCAAGACATTTTTGTAAAAAGTTTGCATTAATCAAGTGTTTAATCCCTAAAGTTAAACTGTCGAAAACTTTTTAGCCTTTGAACTCTATTTTTCCTTCCTACGAAGCAATCTAATTTTTCTTTCCCGTCCGATTAGTTTAAAGTGAAGAGTTTGCATCTTTTGTTATGGGCGCGTCTTTTTTACAACTTCTTATTTTCGGGATCATCGCGGCCGCCGCCAACGTGCTTGGCGGATTGATCCTTTTCCCGCCGGGTATTCATAAAAACCTAAAAAAGGTTCTGACATATATTTTGGCGCTCGGCGCAGGGTTTATGTTGAGCGTCGTTTTTATTGATATTTTGCCCGAAGTCGTCGAGCTCTGGCAAAGAAAGGAAAATTCCTATTCCGCCGAAACATTAGTTTTCCCGATGATCTTGCTGCTTGCCGGGTATCTCCTGACGCAATTTTTCGAACATACGATCGCGCCGCATTTTCATCTCGGCGAAGAGGTCCATTCCGACCATCTGATTTCGACAAAATCGGTGTACACGGCAGTTGGCGGACTTCTGATCCACACATTTTTTGACGGCGTTTCGATCGCCGCAGCCGCACAGGTTGATTTCAAGGTCGGAATTTTGGTCTTTCTGGCGATCTTGCTCCATAAATTTCCCGAAGGATTTACGATCGCCTCAATGATCCTGGCGGCCGGAAAAGGTTTTCGGGAAGTTTTGATCGGAACTTCGCTACTCGGGTTGATGACACTGCTCGGCGTTCTGCTTTTTTATTTGATCGGTCCGACGGTCGGGTTCACGGTCGCCTATGCGCTGCCGTTAGCGAGCGGTGTAACTTTATATGTCGCCGCCAGCGATCTGATTCCCGAAGTCAATCACCACGGCGGAAAACGTCCGCTCGTTTCGCTCTCGGTTTTTGCCGGAGTCGCGCTGTTTTTCATCCTGCATTTTGCTCTTCACGCAGTTTTAGAAAGTTAGAACTTACGAAACTCACTTTCGTATTTGATTCCGAACTGTCAGAATGATTACAGAAATGAAAGATTTTCGTCAATTAATCGGAATCAATTTGAGCCTCGTCCTATTGCTTTTTTGTTGGATCAACATTTTTCCGCAAACCGACCAACCATTTTCGATTGACGTCGCACCGATTTCCAATAATGGTCAGCCGATCAATGATTTTGCAGATGTTATTGACGATGTCACGGAACAAGAGCTCAATAAAAAAATAAAAGATTTCAAAGCACGAACAAACCCGCCGGTCGTTTTGGCGGTCGCCACCGTGAAAACAACGGGTGAACGGTCGATCGTCGATTATTCGCTGGCCGTCGCCCGCGGTTGGAAGATCGGTTCAAAGTATGAGGACAACCCTAGTGCGCTGCTTTTTGTGGCAATTGACGATCGCAAATATCAAACCCAAATCAGCCGCGATCTTGAAGACGAATTGCCCGACGGTCTAGCCGGACAACTGCAACGCCAATTTCTCGTGCCCGCTTTCAAACAAAAGGATTACGCAAAAGGAGTTTCTGACACGATTGATGCCTATATCAAAACGATTGACGCCCGCCGCAGCGGCACGGAAATTCCAACCGGCGGACAAACCGAACCGACGACTGAAAAAAAATCAGGCTCGCTTTCAGGAGCCGGTGTCGTCTGTTGTCTGATTATCATAATATTTATTTTGATCATAATTTTCAGCCGTTCGGGCGGGAACAAAAATGGCCGCAATCGCTGGGGCGGCGGCGGTTTTGGCGGCGGCGGCGCGTTGCCGTGGATCATCGGTTCAATAATCGCCAACAGCGGAGGCAGTTCGGGCGGTTCGTCAAGCGGTTGGGGCGGCGGCGGTTCGTCTTCAGGCGGAAGCGATTGGGGCGGATTCGGCGGCGGCGGCGATTTCGGCGGCGGCGGCGCAGGCGGCGACTGGTAGTTCGATTTCGGATTTCGGATTTCGGATTTTGCGGTTTAACTTTGGACTTTTAAGATGAACAATCAATTTAGTGCTTTTTTGGACGATTTGAAGGCGACGCACGGCAAAAATCTGGCGAGCGTGATCCTTTACGGTTCGGCGGCGGCCGGCGATTTCATTCCGCAGGCTTCGGACTACAATTTGCTGATCGCGCTTCATCGCATTACGCCGGAGGATTTGCGAAATTCGCACGCAGTTTTGCGCGAATGGACGCGGCTCGGCTATCACGTGCCGGTGTATTTTACGGTTGACGAGCTGCAAACGGCGGCCGACGTTTTCCCGATCGAGTTTCATAATATGGAGCGTGCCCGCAAGGTTTTATACGGCGCGGACGTTTTGGCAAATTTAGAGATCTCTGACGAATTTTTGCGTCATCAAACCGAATACGAACTCAGAAGCAAGCTGATTCGTTTGCGCCGCGCTTATATTCCGGCTTCGGTTTCGGTTGAAGGTTTGCTTAAGCTGATGTCGGAAAGTATCGCAAGTTTCGCGTCGCTGTTTCGCGCCGTATTACTGCTTCACGGCGTCGAGCCGCCCGTTACAAAACATACAATCGTCGCTTTAACGGCGCAGCATTTGAAACTCGACGGAAAGCCGTTTGAAAAGATCTTTAATATTCGTGAAAACAATTTTGCTGAAAAACTAACGGAAGTTTCCGCAAACGAACTCTTTACGGAATATATGGAACAGATCGAAACCGTCATCGCGGCGGTTGATAAGTTAAAAAAATCGTAATTTGCTACAATCAGGTTTTAGAACAAGGAGAAATATTATGAAAAGAGCAATTTTATTAACAATCGCGTTGTTTTTCGCATTCGGCTTATCGGGCTGCAGTTACAACGATCTAACCGCGCAACAACAAATCGTCAAGGGAAAATGGTCGAATATCGAAAGCAATCTGCAAAGCCGTAATGATTTGATTCCGAATCTGGTCGAGGCTGCCAAATTGGCGGGAGTGCAGGAACAGGAAGTCTTCGGCAAGATTGCCGATGCGCGTTCGCGTCTGCTCAACACCCAGCAGGCCGCTCCGCAAGGTGCTGACGGCGACAAATCGCCCGAACAAAAACAAGCGGTCATCGAAGCCAATAACAGCCTCGGCGGAGTTCTCGGCCGACTGCTCGTCTTGCAGGAAAATTATCCGCAATTGCGCTCGAACGAAAGTTTTCTGAAGCTTCAGGATTCCATTGAAGGCACCGAACGAAGAATTAACGTGGCGCGGCTTGATTACAATGACGCGGTGACGAAATACAATACGACACGAAATTCTTTCCCGACTGTTTTAACCGCAAGCTTGATGGGATTTAAGGAAGAGCCGTTTTTCAGAGCCGCCGAAGCAGCGAAAGAAGTCCCGAGATTTGACGCAAATTCGCTGAGAAAACCTGACTCGCCGCAACTGGCGCCCGCGACAAATACGGCGTCCAACAACGCAAAATAACCAACTAAAATCCGCGCGAACTGCACATCGAGCAATGATCGCAAGGCTTGCCCGCGGGTTCATACGGGCAAGCTTTTTCGTTTTGTAAACCGGCAATTATCTCATCGGCGAGTTCTTCAAGACTTTTGAATTTTTCTTGGCTCGGATGATTCGATTTCGGATTTGAGATTTGGGATCGCGGATTTGCAGCCGTCAGTTGGGTTTCGATTTGGTCTAGTCTCTGATTGATTTTTTCGAGGCTCGAGCGCAGCAGATCGTCGCTTCCTTTTTCACTATTTTGCAAAAAAAGCGCGATTTGTTCGGCGAGTTTTTGGGTATTTCCGTTTTCCACAATCTGTAATTATTTCTCGTTTGGCAATAAATCAATGTAATCAACCACGCCGACGATCGCCGAATCAATCGCCGCGCCCGCCTTTCCGGTTGCCGCGGTCGAAGCCGACAATCCTTCCTGGACGATCAAAACAATATCACCTTCGCCGGCCGAAACCGAATCGAGCGCGAGACAGGTGTAATCCATATCCGCGCCTTCGGGCGTGATTTGACGACAGAGCA
>JANLTD010000085.1:0-3426 GCA_031362765.1 Acidobacteriota bacterium
GCGTAAAGATTCATTTTGACATTCGCTTCCTGATCCTGCCACGTTTTTCCGCCGTCTTCAGAGCGCAGGATCGTGCCATTAGCACCGACCGCAAAGCCAAACTTACTATCGTAAAATGAAACCGCGTAAAGATTTTCTGTGAGATTCGTTTTTATCTTTTTCCACGTCAAACCGCCGTCATCGGTCATTAAAACCGTTCCGCGATCGCCAACCACAATGCCGTGTTTTTCGTCGAAAAATTTCACGTCCTCAAGCCAGTTTCGCGTGCCGGATTCGATCACTTCCCAATACGCCCCGCCGGTCTCGCTTCGCAAGATTATTCCATTCGCGCCGACCGCGAAACCGATCTTTTCGGTCACAAAACAAATCCCCAAAAGGTCTTCTTTGACGTTGGAAATGCCTTTTCCCCAGCTTGCGCCGCTATTTATCGTCCGCAGAATAGTGCCGCCGTCGCCCGCCACCCAACCTTTTTCGCCGGTCACAAAATTCAGCGCATTAAGAGTTGTGTCCACGCCCGAAGCAACCGCCAGCCAGCTTCGTCCACTGTCATTGGTAATCCACACTTTGCCGCGTGAGCCGACCGAAACACCGATCTCATTATTGAAAAATGTCATATCGTTGACATCTTCGCGCCCGCCGTCGCTCAATCTTTGCCAGCTGTAACCGCCGTCGTCCGTGCGAACGATCAAACCGCTTTCGCCGACTGCCCAGCCCGTATATTGATCGGCAAAAAAGAGCGAAACCAGCTTGGGATTCGTGCGAATATTGAACGGCAGCCAGACATTGCCGCCGTCGCCGGTCAGCCAAACCAACCCGTTGGCATCGGTCATCGAACCGTTCTTATCGCCGGCAAACGAGACGGAAAGAAAATCAGCTTGACTGTAAATATTGACCCGAGCCCAGGTTTCGCCCGCGTCTTCGCTTTGCGCGACACATCCGCCGTAACCGACCGCGACGATTTTTTCCGCCGAAAGATACGCCGCGCTCGAAATCAACGCATTGTCACACGGATTGTTGATCTTCCAACTTTCGCCGCCGTCTTTGGTTGTCAGCACGATGCCGTTTTGTCCGGCGATGACGGCTTTTACGTTATCAAACGCGGAGACCATTAAGAGATGCTCGGTCGTTTTCGCGTCTTGCAACTTCCAGGTCAATCCGCCGTCGGATGTTTTCAAAATGCGTCCGTAAGTTCCGACCGCCCAGCCCGTTTGCAGATTTTCGCCCGCGAAATTTACGCCGTAAAGATGATCCTTTGCCGCAATCACACTCGGTTTCCAATCTTTCCCGCCGTTGTCGGTCGTTAGGATAGTACCGCGTGCGCCGACGATGACCGCTGTTTTTTTGTCTCTCACGAAAACGCCCGAAAGCGTCACATCGTTTGGCGGATATTGTTTATCCCACCGAAAACCGCCGTTATCGGTACGCAAAATAGTGCCGTCCGAACCGACCGCGTAACCGGCTTCTTTATCTTTTGTAAAATGGATCGAAAAAAGCGGATTGCCCTGCGGCAGCGGATTCTGCCAGACCCAGCCGAGCGCGTTTCGCTTCTGCGCGGGAACGGGAATAATGCAAAACATCACAATCAGCACGAGAAGAGGAGAAAACGAGAAGAGGAGAAAAGGAGAAATTCGCTTTCTCTCCTCTTCTCCTTTTCTCCTCTTCTCCTTTTCTAAAATGCGTTTCATAATTCCTTCACGCCAAGTTCCGCGACCAGTTCATCGAACATCGCTTCGTCAATGCGCCCGAGCTCGGCGGTTTTCCGCGCCAGCGTGTCAACGACTTCCTGCACGTCGTGTCCGTTATGTCCTTTTACCCATTCCCAGGTGATCGTGTGTTTCCCGGCAGCTTTATCAAGCCGCGCCCACCATTCGTGATTCGTTTTTTTGCGGAAATTTCCCTGCATTGTTTGGACGACGTAGCGCGAATCGCTGAGCACGCGCACCTTGCACGGCTCGCTCAATTGCTCCAAACCGAGCGCGGCAGCCGCGATCTCCGCTTGCTGATTGGTCGCGCTGCCGAGATATTCGCCAAAGGCGCGCCAATAACCTTTATAGCCGAGCGCCGCCGCGGCGGCCGCGCGCGGATTTCCCTTGCCGTTGCCGAGTGATGAACCGTCGCAGACGATCGTTACTTCTTTCATAAAACTATTTTAACTCAATACGACGCGATGAGACTTTTGACCAGATATATTTGAATAAGAATCCCAATAGAAGACCGCAAACCACCCAAACGATAACATTTAGAATTGCGCCGCCACCTTCAATTATATTGAAATATTTTGCTTCCCATAAAAAAGGAAATCCCCAACTAAATCCATAGTTACCGCCAGAAAAGTCTATCAGACGGTTTTCTCTTTCAATTTTTCGTTTTACAAGATCATTGTGAGCAATAATATAACTTCCGACATTGAGAAGCGTAAACAGCAAAATATTGAATACCACTCCAAACTGAAATGCTGTATTATAATTTTTACACATTTTTGTTTCCACAATAAAATATTACGTAATACGCTATAAAGTTATACTCTTTAAGTTGCCACTAGCGTCAGCTAGTGGATAACTTTGTCAATAAACAAGCGGCTTTAGCCAAATATCTGATTTAACTTTTCGTTATCGCTTTAGCGCAAAATTAGGCTAAAGCCAAAAGGAATTTTGCTTAAAAGAAGTTCGGCTAAAGCCTTTTTCTTTTCCTTTTGCTATCCACTAGCTGAAGCTAGTGGCAATTTATCCATAACCAAACTTTATTCAAATGCTTTCTCGATCTTCTCCGCGATCGTTTCCCAAAGAATCCGGCTGCCGTCGCCGATGTAGGCGGTTTTTGTCAAAATCTGTTCTTTCGTGACACCGTTTTCCGTCCAGCTTTGCTTGTTGTTATAAAGATTCTGCAAAACGGGCATCGCGCGGTCAACAGCGCGGGCGTATTTTGCTTCGTGGCTCGTGCCGTTTTCAAATTCGTGCCAGAGCGCGAATAATTCTTCGGCTTTTTCGTCGGGCAGCATTCCGAAGATCCTTTTCATCGCCGCGAGTTCCTTTTCTTTGGCATCGGCTCTTCCCTCATCGTCAAAGAAAAACACATCGTCCGCGTCAATTTCGCCGATGTCGTGCAGCAATAACATCTTTAATACCTTTTCGATATTGACCGATTCATCGGTAAATTTTGCCAAAACAAGCGCGAGCAGCGCGATCTGCCAACTGTGTTCGGCGGAATTTTCGTATCTGTCCTGCCCGAGCGGTTTCGTGCGACGGTTAATGCCTTTTAATTTTTCGACTTCGATAATAAACTCGAAACATTTTTCCAATTCGTCTTTCATTTTTATTTGACTGGAGCGCGGGCGGACCGCGTGCCCGGGCGTTCGAGGCGTTGGGCGTACACGCGCGAAAACGCTAAGCGAAAAATCAACATGTAAAATTGCGGCGGGGCGTGCGC
>JANLTD010000087.1:0-4758 GCA_031362765.1 Acidobacteriota bacterium
GGTCGCGCTTTCCGAGCAATTAAGACAAGGCGGAAAAACAGAAAACCGCAGTTTGATAAAACCGACGGGCGCGACTCAGCCGACCAAAACGGACAATGTGCCGATTGACCCGAATGTCAAAGAGATCCTTGTTTCCGGCTCAAGCGAAACGGCAAAATTTTCTTCGTTCAAGCCGCTCGCCTTCGGTTCGGTCAGCGAACGCGCCGTGCCGGTCAAACTAAACGGTAAAGCATATCGCGGAAAGATCGAAGTTTTTGTAAATTCACGCGGCACTTTGACGGTCGTTAATGTCGTTTCCATGGAAGATTACCTGCTCGGTGTAGTGCCGAATGAATTGGCTCTGCCGTCCCTCGAAGCGCAAAAGGCGCAGGCGATCGCAGCGCGCACGTATGCGGTCGCCAATATCGGCGGATACGGAACACAAGGGTTTGATATGCTGCCGACCGTCTGGTCGCAGGTTTATCGCGGCGTTTCAAGCGAAAGCACGATGCCGACGCAGGCCGTTCAGCAAACGCGCGGCATCGTCGCCACCTACAAAGGCAAACCGATCAACGCGCTTTACACTTCGACCTGCGGCGGGCGCACGGAAAATTCGGGAAATATTTTCGAGTTTGACGAGCCTTATCTTCGCGGCGTCGAATGTTCGCTCGAAGGCCGCAAATATTTCGAGCCGTTTTTGATAAAAAGTTTGCGCGAACTGCCGAAGGTCGAGAATGAAAATCAGCTTGAACTCGTGCAGATTGCATCTCAATTATCGGTCAACGGCTTTGTGATGGCGACCAATCGGTTCACGGATGAATGGTTCGACCTGCCGCCGACCGATACCGAATTGAAAAGCTGGGTCAATCAGCTCGCCCTGAAATTCGGCAAACCTTATCCCGTATATTCCAACGAATTGGTAAAATCCGTCGAATTCGCCGACTTTTTGGCCAAAATGATCTACCCGGAAGCGCAGGCCGATACGCTTTTGAGCGAATCGGACATTAATTATCAACTCTCTTTCACCGACGGCAGTGATATTGACAAAGACAAACGCGCCAATATCGCGATGCTTTTCCGCGACGGCTGGCTTTCGCTCTATCCTGATTCAAATTTTCATCCGCATCGCCCGCTGACACGCAGCCGACTGATACGTCTGATCGCTGGAATTTACGCCAAGAAAAAATGGACGCCCGTCTTTCAAACCGGCGTGGCGCGGCCGACCGCCGACCGCAAGCTCGTCATCAAAAACGGTAAAAGCGAAAAGCCGATCTTAGTCAACCCGAACGTTTTTCTTTTTCGTCAATTCGGCGACCAGTTTTATCAGGTCAAAGAAGTCGCGCTGCTTGGCGGCGAATCGGTCGCCTATCAAACAAATGGCTTGGGAGAGATCGTCTATCTCGAAATAAAACCGACCGCTGAAACGACCGTCGCCGAAAAAATGTCGCCGTTTACGATGTGGACGGCGAATCTTTCGGCTTCGGCAGTGCAGTCGCGTCTTTCGCGCTACGTGCGCGGAATCGGTTCGCTGATTGATGTCCGGATCGTGCAAAAAGGTTTTTCGCGCCGCGCGACCGACCTTGAGATCGTCGGCACAAACGGAGTCTTTCATCTGAAAGGCGGCAAGATCCGTTCCGCCTTGCGGCTCAAAGAACAGCTTTTCGTGATGAACAAACGCTACGATGGATCGGGGCGTGTCGCGTCATATTCATTCACGGGACGCGGCTGGGGACACGGCGTCGGAATGTGCCAATACGGCGCGTTCGGTCTCGGCAAAATGGGCGTCAAATACGACGCGATCCTGAAGCATTACTACACTGGAATTGAATTGACAAAGGCTTATTAAATTTAATAAATGTATGAAAATTAAAATTCAGTGGAGTGCAGGAACAATTGGCTCTCAAGATTATATTTGTGGATAGTGTCGAAAAAGTCTAGTTTCCGAAAAAGGTTGGCAAGGCGGAGTTAGCGGCAAATCAGGTGCTCGTATCTGTGTTTGTCATTACTGCACACGACCGACTTTTATTGATTATGATGGTCAACGAACTCCAGATGTGAAATTTGGTGGAGATGTTGAAGATCTATCAGAGCCTTTCGTCCTAGACCTTTACGAAGAAGCGAGGAATTGTATGTCCGTTTCGAGTCATACTGCGGCAGTTTTGTGTTGTCGAAAACTTTTAATGAATATAGTAGTTTCCAAAGGCGCAAAAGAAGGACTGCAATTTATAAAATATGTTGAGTTTCTTTCTGATAATCACTATGTTGCGCCAGATGCGAAAGATTGGGTTGATCATATTAGAAAAAAAGGCAACGGAGCTACTCATGAAATTGCAATTATGAAACGAGAAGATGCCGAAGAGATAATTTCTTTTGTGGAAATGATTTTACGGTTAGTTTATGAATTTCCGGCTAAAATTAAAATGAAATCTTCTCCACCTGTAACAACGTAATAAATAACTCACATTACACGATTTTGGTTTTCAGCCATCGGAGATGGCGCAAGCGCCCCGCTTCGCCGCCCGTGTAGAGTGGGCTACGGGTTTCGATGCAAAATTATCGTTCAAGCCCGTGAACACGGGCGATAGAGACGGAATCTGTCGCTATCTACGGATAGCTTAATGAATCATCGTTATCATTCCCGTAGCTCGCGCTACGGGCTACACGCTGACACCCGCTACGCGGGCTAAAATCAAAAATTGCGTATGGTGAGTGAATAATTTGGAGGAAAAACTATGAGCAAAACAATCACATTAGAAATTCCCGACGAAGTTTTCAGCAGTTTTCAAAAGCTAGCTGAGAGCAAAGGCGAAACTGCGGAAAAGTTTGTTTTGGAGATTGTTTTGAAAAACTTTCCGAAAGCAAATGGAAGTTTATCTGAGCAAGAAAAAAGCGATGCGCAGAAAAGATTGATGAAATTTTCGGGTGCAGTCAATAGCGGAAATCCGCGCTCTGCCGATAATGAACAAATTGATGCCGATCTTGCCGCTGAATACGATAAAGATTTGTAAAACCCTCTGTTGCTTGATACTTCCGGCTTACTTTGCTTTTTTGACGATAAGGAGTTTCGCCACGCTGACGCTTCGGCTTTTATCGAATCCGCCAATTTGCGGCTGACAACAAATTACATTTTGGCGGAACTGATTCCGCTTTGCCATGTCCGCAAATTAAATCGCCAAAAAACTCTCGCATTTATTGAGAATCTGGTTATTAATCCCTTGATTGAGATTATTTGGGTTGACGAAAATCTTCACAATCCGAGCTTTTGAACTCTTAAAAGAACGCCTTGATAAAACCTATTCGCTCTGTGATGCCGTGAGTTTTATCATAATGCGCCAACGCGGAATTGCCGAAGCCTTAACAACCGACCGGCACTTTGAGCAAGAACGTTTCACAAAATTATTGGATTCATAAAAACTTTCGAGAATTAAAGTCCGAGATATAAGGCGAGGCCAATTTATCATTCCTTTTTCTGAAATGAATCGGCGGCGGCGGTAAGATCTTCGTTTTGTAATTCATCCGAGACGGCAATCACACGCGGATTGTTTTGGACTTGTGGATTTCAGATTTCGAATTTGTTGAATAAGATATTTGATGTTACTATTCGAAACGTTTTGTCGTTTTGAACATTCTGAGTCTTGAAAAAAGAAATCAGCAATCGATGGCAACACCATTATTTGCCATCATCAAGGCTGGCACATCCGAATCGGAAACGATGAAAAACACATCGGATATTTTGAACAGTTCCGGCGTTACACCCAAAGGCAGAGTTGAATATCCGCATCCCGTCTGCTACATTAGCATCGGAAAATGCTCTACCAACGAGCATTTCCCGGCGGAATTGTGGTTGAAATTGTAAATTAATAAAGAGAAAATAAGGAGAAAATAATATGAAATCAGGAGTTCGAATTCTTTTAGTTTTAGTTCTTTTACTACTCGCTCAAAGCGTTTATTCGCAGACGTTTGGCAAAGGTTACTACCGTTTGACAACACAATGGCTCGGCGACCAGAAATCGTTGGACGTAGTAAACGATGGTGAAAACAACCTATTGCAAATGGCAAAAACGGATAAAGTTTCAGGTCAGTATTGGATGATTACTCCAATTGGTGACACTGGGTATTTTCGTTTGACAACTCAATTTCAAGGTGAAGAAAAATCCTTAGATGTCGTTAATGACGGCAAAAACAACAGACTTCAGCTTGCCGATACAGATGATGTTTCAGGACAGTATTGGATGATTTCTTCGCTTGGCGATGGTTATTATCGTTTAACTACTAACTGGCAAGGTGAAGGAAAATCCTTGGATGTTGTCAATGACGGCAAAAACAACCAAATTCAGCTTGCCAAATCAGAAGATGTTTCAGGACAGTATTGGAAAATTAAACTTATTAAATAATCACAGGAGATCCAAATTTATAAAAAAAGCCTGTGCTGATAACGCTTTAGAGTTATTTGAGGTTTCTTGGGTTATCGGCTAAAACCCTTGGGATAATGGATAATTGATAAATAGGCTTGACGGACAATCGAATTTATCCATTATCAAATACCAATTATCCATTATTTCAGCAGTATTTTTCGATAATAATCTGAAATTTGGATCTACTGAGTCAAGCAAAATAAATTTACAACTGTAATGCCTCAGTGATAAGTTATAGCGACTGGAGCGCAAGCGTCCCCGCTTGCATGAGCGTCGTTTCGACGCGAACAAACCTTGTTAATTTTTACGGTGCTAGACCGGTAAACGTCATTTTCGCGCTTTCGCGATCATGGCAAGCGGGGAC
>JANLTD010000140.1:0-4231 GCA_031362765.1 Acidobacteriota bacterium
TAAAAATCCCAAATCCGCAAACCCAAATCCGCAATCCCAAATCCTTCTAGGCTCCCAGAATTTTTTCAAGCGGTTTGGTGATGAAAAATTTATCGTAAAAAGGCCGGCGCTGATGGATCAGCGCGAGAATTCTTTGCGTTACATAGCGATAGACTTCGCCGAATTTCGGTTTTGCACCGAGCTTTTCAAGAATCCGGCGCAAGGCTTCCAATATTCCGGCGATGAAGAATTTCGGGTTTGTCTGCCCGTGAAAATTGATTTTTCCTTTGCGGTAATCAAGTGCGGCCAAAAATGGGTAATCAGCCGAAATTTCTGCACAAGCCTTTTGAAAAGCCGTCGTAAAATCGAGTTTTGCCATTCCCAAACTGCGGTCAACCGTTCCGAGAAGCTCGCTCGTCAGATTCATAAGCAGTTCGCGTTCTTCGTTTGAAAGACTTGGCTGTTTGGCTTTGGCTTCAACTTTATTAGTGAATTCAAACGGCAAATTCGGCAATATGGATTTCGGCGCAAGAAGCGGGCTTTGATCCGGTTTTGAAGTCGTCTCCGCAGAATTTTTGGCGTGTCCGTTGACCGGAAGATCAACCTTTGGTTGGCCGTTGCCGTTACCGTTCGTTCCTTTGGTTTCGACAATCAGCGGTTCGTTTTGAATAGCTGCCATCGGTTCGATGATCGGTTTGGCGATCGGCGGCGCGAGCGGCGCTTTATTTTCTACCTTTTCAACAACAATTTCGCTTTCGCTAACCGATTGATAAACATTAATGATTCCGCCCGGTTCACGCGAACGGATCAAAATTCTCTGCAAGGCTTCTTCGCCTTCGGCAATGCGTCCGGCAATATGGTCGTATTCGCGGACTCGCAAAAGACTTTCCGCCGTCAGATAGACGTCCGCCTCGTAGCCGCTGAGCTCGATTCGAACCTGTCCGACAAACTGTCGGCGGCGTAAATATTTTATCAACGCCGACAAATTGACGAAGGATGTGTCTAAGTTTTCGTGAATCGGACGGTTTTTCATTGGCATTTAAGTCAAGTTCTATTCAGGGCGCAAATTTATTAAAAGGCAGTTTCGATCGCAAATCAAGAAGATTTTATACTCCTCCGAATAAAAAATGTCTAATATCGCACAATTTCCATTGCATCTTTTTAAAAATTCGTTCAAAATTCGCAAACAAAAGCATTTTTAACAAATTCGACGCTTCCACAAACGTCTTTTCAAAATCTAAAGTCAAAAAATTTAAGAACTATGAATCTATTTCGAACAAAATCTATTACGCGAATTCAGGAAGATGCCGCCAGCGGTTTGACCGATGCGGAAAATGTCGGTGGATTACACCGAACTCTCGGTCAATTTGATTTAACTTTAATGGGAATTGCCGCCATTGTCGGTGCGGGCATTTTTGCAATGGTCGGAAAAGCATCATACGACGGCGGCCCCGGCGTGATATTTCTGTTTATTTTTACAGCGGTCGCCTGTGCATTCTCCGCGCTTTGTTATGCGGAATTTGCTTCACGGATTCCGGTTGCGGGTTCGGCTTACACATATTCTTACGCGAGTTTGGGCGAACTTGTCGCCTGGATAATCGGTTGGGATTTGATTGTCGAATATGCCATCGGAAATATCGCCGTCGCAATTTCTTGGAGCGATTATTTCACGGGTATGTTGAAAGGCTATCATATTAATATTCCCGAATATTTCACGATGGACTTTCTGACCGCTAAACGCGGTTTTGCGGCGGTCACGGAAGCTGTCAGCAGTGGTTCGACGCTCGACGCTTTGAAAACGGCGTGTAGTGCCAAAGATGCCGTCGTCAACTGCGGTCAATTTGATTCTTATTTAGCCTGGGCAAATGCCCCACAGGTCGGCGGAATTCATCTGGTGATGGATTTGCCCGCGCTTTTGATCACATTCAGCATTACGTGTCTGGTCTTTATCGGCATCCGCGAATCAAAAATCGCCGGAAATGCGATGACCATTCTGAAAATCGGTATTATTTTAATGGTAATTTTCCTTGGACTTTTCTATGTTAATCCGGCAAACTGGTCGCCGTTTACACCGAACGGGTTCACCGGCGTGATGAAAGGCGTTTCGGCTGTTTTCTTTGCCTATATCGGTTTCGACGCACTTTCGACAACTGCCGAGGAATGTAAAAATCCGCGTAAGGATTTGCCGCGGGCAATGATTTATTCACTGGTCATTTGCACGATTTTGTATTGCGCTCTGGCATTGGTCTTAACCGGAATGGTGAGTTATACGAAACTGAATGTCGGCGATCCGTTGGCGTTCGTTTTCACACAACCTGACAGCAATTTGCCGTGGGTTGCGGGAATTATCGCGATCAGCGCAGTAATTGCTTTAGCGACGGTTTTCCTTGTTTTCCAAATCGGTCAGCCGCGTCTTTGGATGGCGATGAGCCGCGACGGACTTTTACCGAAAAAGTTTTCGTCAATCCATCCAAAATTCAAAACACCGTGGTTTGCAACGATCATCACCGGTTTTGTTGTCGCAATTCCGGCGTTGTTCATGAACTTGACCGAAGTTACGGATTTGGCAAGCATCGGAACGCTTTTTGCCTTTGTTGTGGTTTGTGCCGGAGTTTTGTTCAAAGACAAAGAATTCGGGCGCGAAAAACGATTTGTGCCCTATATCAACGCACAAATTATCATTCCGGCTCTGCTGTTAATTGTTTTCGGTTTGCTTTACTGGTTCAATGGCGAAGGAATTTTAGATTTTTTCAAAATCGTCCCGGCAGAAGGCGAGACCTCATTCGGAGCATTTAGTCATAAAATCCCGATGATTGTTTTCCTCATTCTTTGCGCGGCGATGGCAATTCTTTCGGTTATCAAACGATTGACACTGATTCCGGTTCTCGGATTGCTTTTATGCACCTATCTGATGACCGAACTCGGCGTGACAAATTGGCTCCGCTTCGCCGTCTGGCTTTTATTCGGTTTAGCGATATATTTTGGTTACGGATATATTCACAGCCACCTCGGGGCGGAAGAAGGACGAACTCAAAAAATGAATTCCAATCTGATGATTGCCTCGCTCGGGTTTTTATTGGCGGCTTTAGGATTGGCGTTTTCAGCATTTACGTTTGTCACTGATCTACTGATTTACTTTTTCCCGGATTTAAGCAAAGAAGCGGTTTCATATCTTGAGCTCGGGTTGTTTTTGATTGGTCTGATCGGCGCAATTTCAGGCTTGGTTTTGGAACGAGGAAGAAAGCCGGAAGTCGAAGTTTAAGTGCTTTACAAATCTTTACGCGTCAAAATATAACCAAGGAAAGTTTCCGTGCGTCTTATACACGGAAACTTTTCTATTTTAAGAAGGAGACAATATGAAAAAAACATTTTTTTTAACGGCAATTTTTTGCCTGATGGCGGTTTCGGCTGTTGCCCAAAAAGCAGATTTTTCAGGCGATTGGTCGCTCGATGTGAGCAAGTCGAAGCTCGATGAACGAACGCGGATCGAATCAATGACGATGAATGTCACGCAAACCGACAAAGACATTAAGGTTGAAACCGCTACTAAACGGCTTCCGCCACCGGTTGACGCAGCGCAGGGCGGCGGCGGTCAAGGCGGCGGAATGGGACGCGGCGGCGGAATGGGACGCGGCGGTTTCGGCGGCGGCGACGGCACGACCACTTACACGCTCGACGGCAAAGAATCGAGTATCGAAGCCGATGGTCCGATGGGCAAAATGCCCGTCAAATTAAAAGCCGAGCTTGAATCGGGCGGCAAGCTGAAATTATCGAAATCATCCACATTCAGTACACAGATGGGCGAAATGACGATCACGACCAAAGAAACCTGGATACTCTCGGATGCAGGCAAAACCTTGACGCTCAAACGCGAGATGGAAACGCCGCGCGGCACGAATTCTTCGGAAATGGTTTTCACGAAGAAATAAATTTGCGGAAAATTCAAAGCAAAAGGGCAAGAGTTTCGGTTCTTGCTTTTTTTATTTTTGTCATAAAATATAACTGGTGGGTCTTTGGTTTTTAGTTTTTGGTTTTTTGAAAGAAATTACCGAATTGACGTTGAATTTCTCATCAATCCGCTTATTTTTCAGAAATCTTGAATTAAATCATCGTGGTGACGTTGAATAAAACCAAAGACCAAAGACCAAAAACGTAATCGGTTACATAAATTTTGAGTTTACGAACAACTTTTTCAGTTTGACCCGCCGCCGGAGCCGAGTCCGTAACCCTCGCGCTCGGTGCTTTCCATTAC
>JANLTD010000178.1:0-2847 GCA_031362765.1 Acidobacteriota bacterium
CAATTACACCTGTTAGTGTCGCCTATAATTCTGATTCAGCGGCATCTTTATCAAACAAAAAAGAGTATTTTCAGCTTGCAGAAGATTGTTCCAGAAAGAGTGATTATGATTGTGCCATTGAAAATTACACCAAGGCAATCAAATCAAATCCGAAAAGTGCAAATGCTTATAATAATCGAGGTATTGCTTTTTTTAACAAGAAAGATTACTTCCAAGCCACCGCCGATTATAGTAAAGCAATTGAAATCAATCCGGACAATGTTGTTTTTTACCAAAATCGCGTCTTGGTTTATGAGAAGGTTGGCGATGCAGCACAGGCTCTATCTGATAGACAGACAATAGAAAGATTGCAGACGGTTAAATGAATCAAGACAAATCCGCGACAAATTCGGCTGGAATGTGGTCGTGCCGCAGTATCAGCAAACGATTGAATTGGAATAATTATTCATTACAGAGCGGTCTCGGTTGTTTATGCTTTGTGGAAAATTACTGCAATTTTTAGACCGCTCAGTAATGATAATTATTCAATTTATCGGCAAACTTTCAATAAATTCCGTGATTTTAATGCTGTCAGGTGCAATGTATTCAAAATCTTCTAACGAACCTTGGAATTTTTTTTCTAAATCGACACTCGTATTAACAAAAGTTCGCTGGGCAATGACCGCCGGAATCGAGTTGTCAATCACCGAAACTTTGCAGACTGAACTGAAAATCGGAAATTTAGCGCCGGTCCTTTTATCAATATAATCTCCGAGTCTATTTCCTTTGGCGCAATCCAATTTAATAATTGAACCGATTTCACTTGGAAGTTTTGCGTATAATGAATTGTCCCCGATATAATAATCGGTTTCATCGGTAATGAATGTTTCGCCGGATTTATTGTTAAAAGGTTTTTGTTCAACGATGATAATTTTTCCTTTTAGATAGGGTTTGGCGGAAAGTTTAACGGGCGGAGAGATTTTGTAAAGTTCTTCAAATGTTATTTCATCGTTGGAATTTGATTCGATTGTTTTATCTAGAACAGACAGGTCAATTTCCGAATTTAATGGCAAAGATTTAATAAATTCAGCTAAATCTTTATTAATATTTTTACCGGAAGGCTTCAAACTGTAAGTGTAGCTATTAATATTTAAGGCAATTCGGTATAAATATCCGCCGATTCCATTTCTTCCTAATGGGGCTTCACGAGTAATTTTTATCCTTCCGACTTGTTTGCCTGTTTTGTCTTTTAACGGTTCTGTAAGAAAAAAATTATCATCAATGTTTGTATTCTTGTTATCGTTTGGAAATACGATTGACAAATCCTGCTCGTTTGCCGCATCTTCGGGTTTTTGATGAACACCGGCAATATAATAAATCTCATCTTTGCCGTCAGAATAGGTCGAAACCCATGATGAATAGGTTTGTTTTTTGTTTTTTTCATTTAAATAAGAAATTTTTTCAGTAACTCTGACATTGGATAGACTAAATTTTCCAACGGAGGTGGGAAATACACCTTCAGGTTGAGACGGTTTGCCGAAGTTTGAGCACCCGGATAAAAAAAATAAAAAGGTTAAGGCAAGATAAAAAGATTTGCGAATTCTCATAAATATCACATTTTCTCCTCAATTAGGAACATTAGATCGCCCCCGAAATTAACTGTCCGAAAACATCGAATGGAACGGGAACAGGTGTTTTTAGGATCAGACAAAGTAAAAGGCAATTTATCACTAAAGTCAAGTGTGATAAAAATGGTAATACCTGAGTAAAAAGTTAGGTATTCAGATTTTGACAAGCGCGGGCGCAAAGCACACCTTCCTGCCCTGAAATTTGCTGTGAATTGCTCAGTGAACTTCCATCTTTTCTGAAAATAAAGGTAAAAAAGACCTGATAAAACCAATTTCAGGTCAGGAAGGTCTGCTCTGCGCCCGCTCTTTTGGCATTAACAATATCTCTAACTTTTTACCGAGGCATTGCCTGTAACATTTGAATTTTGATTGACTTGAACCACAATTGATAGTAGTATCGCGGAAAATCTGTTCAACAAGTTGGAGATAAACAAATGACAAAGAGTAGTTTTCCGATCATGATCGCGGCGATGATCGTTTTTCTTTGCGGCGTCGATGCGGCTTTCGCTCAATGCGGCGCGGACGGGAAACAGCCTTGCAATCCAACACCAAAGACAACAACCCCAAAAAAGACAACACCGAAAACGACAACAGTTTCTAAACCAAAACCGAGAACGAGAACAGTTTCTAAACCAAAACCGACCACGAAAAAGCCGCCAACGACGGTTTCCAAACCGCAGCCTATATTTGTGGCGTCTGCGCCTGAGATCGAAATGGTTAAAATTCCGAGCGGTAGTTTTATGATGGGTTCGGAGAATGGCGGTGACAGTGAAAAACCCGTGCATCGCGTCAATATCAGCAGCAGTTTTTATATGGGCAAGTATGAAGTGACGCAAACGCAGTGGAAAGCGGTGATGGGAAATAATCCGAGTGATTTTTCAGATTGCGGCGGCGATTGTCCGGTGGAGCAAGTCAGTTGGGAAGACGCGCACGAGTGTATTCGCAAATTAAACGATCTGCAACTTGAATATGAAGACCGCTTACCGACAGAAGCGGAATGGGAATATGCGTGTCGGGCAGGGACAACCGGCGATTATGCGGGGGACCTGGATGCAATGGCCTGGTATTATAATAATTCGGGAGACCAAACATTAAGCGGTGAGTGGAGTGATGATAAACTGATTTCGAACAATAACGGGATGGACTATGTGGGAGTGAAACAAGCGAATGCGTGGGGCTTGTATGACATGCACGGGAACGTCTGGGAATGGTGCGAGGACTGGTATGAACCCTATTCGGG
>JANLTD010000182.1:0-5182 GCA_031362765.1 Acidobacteriota bacterium
GTAATGCCTCAGCAATCAGTTATTTTCACAGTCAACGAAAACTTCAAGACTGGAGCGCAAGGCATCCTTGCTTGCCATGAGCGTTGCAACAAACGCGAAAAAGTCTTGTTAAATTTGACCGCACGAGTCTTACAAACGCCATTTTCGCGCCCTGCGCTCAGGCAAGCAAGGATGCTCGCGCTCCAGTCGCCAAAACTTTTCATTGACGCATTACGATTTATTGGAGAGATGCTTTAACTGGCAAAAGACCTGTTTTTGCAACAGGTCAGCAGGATTTTAGATGAAATGAACTATACTTTCAACGGTCATAAATTGTGAATTTGAAACTTAAGTGAAATTTGCGCCCTTACTTACGCGCGGGCTTTTGGCCTTTGACGCGAAATGCACAATTTATGCCCGCGCTGAGTATAGCTGCTGAAAGTTAAAAGCATTCGCTTATGTTCTTTGAAAATTAGATCCAACAAAAAACGAGTAATTCAGAGTCGGGTAGTAATCCGAAGTTTTGATTTCTAATGCCTCGTTCGCGTCAAAAAACAACGCTCATGGCAAGCGGAGACGACCCGCGCTCCAGTCGTTACTCGCCGGTCGGAGTTTTACTTTAATCCAACGCGCCTGACCAATTCATCGAATCGCGGATCGTCGCGCAGAGCATCAAAACTCGGTTCGACATTGAGCGTAATCAACTGACCGTGATGTTTCTCGATGGCTTTGTTCAGATATTCAAACGCCTGTTCTTTTTCGCCTAACATGGTGCATTGCCTTGCCAATCTGAAATAATTGCCCGAAGGTTTCTGTTCGTCCAGCTTTTCCAACTCAAGAAATTTCTGCCGGACTCCTTGCCAGCCCGAAGTTTCGTAAGCGTTTTGAAAAGGAGCGAGATGTTCGGAATTTCTTGCTTTTTGACCTTTCATAAACCACTCGTAGGCTTGCGCGTTGTCGCCCTTCATTTCATACGCTAGCCAAAGATAGCCGTTATTCGCAGATGTTTCGTTGACTTCGATGGCTCGCGTAAATTGAAGAATGGCTTCGTCGTAGCGACGGGCGTAATACAAAATTAATCCGTATTGGCTCTGAATTGAAAGCGCACCGGGGTTAATCTCCTGAGCGGTTTTCGATTCCGCAATCGCTTCGTCAAAACGTCCGCGGACGGCTAAATAAAAGGCATATTGCTTGTGCGCCAAATCGGAATTCGGTTCGAGTTCGATGGCGCGAAGCAAATCTTTTTCCGCCGCCGCATAATCCCATTCATAGAAAAGTTTCATCTGCCCGGAAACCGCGTAGCCTTCCGCCAAATTGTTATCGAGTTCCAACGCTTTGGTAACGGCTTGCTTCGCCTTCTCATATTCGACGCGGGGCAAGCCGCCGCCTAGATTGCCCGACTCAATAAAGGCGCGAGCCATTCCTGAATATGCCCGCGCAAAATTCGGGTCAAGCCGGATAGCTTGCTCGAAGTATTCAACTGCTTTTCGTGCGCCCGCCGCATTTTGCATGAGTGTTGTATTTCTACTATCGGTCAAATTTCTGCCTTGCAAATAGAGCCGATACGCTTCTTCGTTGTTCGTCCCGCTCTTTGCTGTCGGGCTGTTTGTGGTGGTAACAAATCGCGCCAGCAAAATGTTTCCAATCTCGCCCGCAATCGCGTCCTGCATCACAAAAATATCTGCCGCGTCTTTTTCGCTTTTATAAGTTTCTTCGATTTGTCCGCTGGCGACATTAAAAAGCTGAGATGTAACTTTTATTTTCCCACCTGCCAATTGGTAATTCGACGCGAGAACGTAATCAACCTGCTGTTCACGTCCGGCGGTTATCGCGTCTTGCTCTATGTCCGCATATTTGCGCGTCGCGCTCAACGGGCGAACAACAAAACCTTTCATCGAACTAAGCCGGATAATCAAAGAATCGGCAATCCCGACTTCGTAAATCTCGTCGCGGTTCGCTGTGTTGATAGGTTTTAATGGAAGAACAGCGATTGATTTTTTATCGCCGACCGCCGCTTTTTTCGCCGTGTAAAAATAATAACCGAGCGCGATTGCGCCGAAAATCAATCCGGCTACAAAAAAGGCGCGATAGTTCGATTTGCTTTTAACGAACGGTTTTGCCGGAACTAATTCGAGTTTGGCAATCTGTCCGTTTGATTCTTCCGTCTGATTTTTATCCGTTTCGTGCCGCCAGTCTGCCAGAGCGACGACTTTGTGAGACGGAGAGACAGGAAGAATTGGAGAAAAGGAATCAGTTTCCAAGTTGATTTTTTTCTCACTGTCTCTCTGTCTCTCTGTCGCGCTATCTTCTTCGACACGGCGCACTTCGCCGTTAAAGCGATAGCCGCGCCGCCGCAATGTTTCGATTAAAGGTTTGCCGTTTTTTCCTTCGCCTAAAGTCTTGCGTAAGAGATAAAGATTCTGCGACAAATTACCTTCTTCGACAATCGAATCCGTCCAAACCAACTCCATCAATTCATTTTTGCTGAGGACTTCACCGCATCGTTCAACCAGAACCAAAAGCGTTTCAATGACTTTCGGGGCGAGCGAAATTTCCCGCTCATTTTGATAAAGCATCAGGTGTCCGGCATCGAGTCGAAATGTTTCAAACTCGTAAATCGTTTTATGACGCGAGTTAGCCATCTTGATTTTAAATTGAGGAACAATTGAATTTAAATCCGAAGACACAGTTCGTAACCTCCGTTTATGTTTGATAACGGAGCGAACAAATTATTTAAAAAAACGAGCTGACTAAAAATGCAAATCTTGTAACTTGCAGTCTAACGAAAAATTAGAAAAAAATAAAGCTATTTTTGACATTGATCTTGTTCGCTCCATGCCCTTCTCAAACGAGGAGCTTATTTTGTGAAAGACAAGTTACTCGCTTTTAAAAGGATAAAAAATATAGAAAAGGAGAAAACTTATGAAGATCAAAATCACTTTAACAACTCTTTCGGCAATCATCGCGCTGGCGATAATCGCACTTTCGCCAAACAACGTTGCGGCGGCGAGTTTTTCAACTTTTAGTATGCCGCAAAATCTAGGCGCGCCTATCAATTCAGCGAGCATTGACGAACATCCGACTATCGCGCCCAGCGGTTTGAGTCTTTATTTCGCCAGCGACCGTCCGGGCGGGCTGGGCGGCAGAGATATTTACGTTTCGCAACGCGCTACGCTCTCGTCGGCGTGGGGAACGCCCGCTCTTGTGACGACGCTCAATACGAATCTTAACGAAGTTCCCGGGAGCATTTCACCTGATGGGCGTGAGATGTTTTTCAATAGCAATCGGGCAGGCGGAATCGGTGGCGTTGACCTTTATCTTTCGACACGCACCGACCCGAATAACGATTTCGGTTGGACAACGCCCGTCATTCTCGGCGCGGTTGTCAATTCCACTTTGTCGGACCAGAACGCGAACTATTTTACCGACCCGGCAACCGGCGCAGGCACGCTTTTTTTTGCCAGCGATCGCAGTAGCGGTACTGCCAACGTCAAAGATTTTTTCCAAAGCACTCGAAACGCCGACGGCACATTTAACGCGCCCACGATTATCAACGAATTGAACAGCGTGGGCGACGAAGCACGCACGGCAATCAGCCGCGACGGTTTGGAAATCTTTTTCAGTTCAAATCGTCTGACACCGACAGTTAATACCCAAGCCATGTTTGTTTCAACCCGCGCTTCGGTTTCCGCGCCGTGGAATCCGCCGGTTTCCGTCGGCAGTATCAACGACGGCGGCATCGCCCCGCAACCGGCTCTTTCCCACGACGGCACGGTTCTTTATTTCATTTCGACGCGCACCGGCGGATTTGGGACAAACGATATTTATTCCGCCGTCCGTGTTAGCGTCAACCGCACTTCGATGGTTGATTTTAACGGCGATGGACGCGCCGACATCAGTTTTTTCCGTCCGAACAATGGAACTTGGTATATCTTGGACAGCCAAAATAACACTTGGCGCGAACAACCGTTCGGCTCGACGGGCGACCGTATAGTTCCCGGCGATTATGATGGCGACTCGCGCACCGACTTTGCGGTTTTTCGCCCGTCAACCGGCGTTTGGTGGATTTTGCGAAGCTCGGATAATTCGATTTCGATGACCAGTTGGGGCATTTCAACCGACAAACCCGTGCCGGCAGATTACGATGGCGACGGGCGCACCGACATCGCCGTTTATCGTGACGGAACTTGGTATATCATCCAAAGCTCAAACGGAAACATCAGCTATCAGCAATTCGGTTTGAGCGGCGATATTCCGGTCGCGGCGGCAAATGTTCAGTAAAAAGACCGGAGCGCAAGTGGAGACGCTTGCTCTCCGGTTAAAAAAAATTGACCTGTGTTTCCGAAAAATATCACGCTAATGAGTAGCGGAAAAAAATTGCATTCAATAAACAGGACTCAATACAAAGCAGATAAATAATAATTTTTGGAGAAAAAAATGAAACAGATAATGATTTTAACATTTTGCACAATGTTCACGGCGGCATTCGTTTTCGCTCAAACGCCGCCGCTTCGCGCCAACGGCAAGATTGCATTTGCCAGCACACGCGACGGCAACTCTGAAATATATTCGATGAACAGCGACGGCTCCGGGCAGACGCGGCTCACATACAGTACAGATTTCGGCGCATTTCTTCCTTCCTGGTCGCCGAATAGGAGAAAGATCGCGTATCTGAACATAACCAATTTCTTAGATCCTTATTATGATCTCAAATTGATGAACGCTGACGGCTCGAATCAAACCACACTAACAACGGTCTATTCCTCTTTTCCGATTGGTATTTCTTTGAGCTGGTCGCCGGACGGTCGAAAAATCGCTTTTAACTCGGCGGGCGACATCTTTACTATCAACATTGACGGCAGCAACCTTGTCAATCTTACTCACAGCCAAACGAATGAAGGCGAACCGGCCTGGTCGCCCGACGGTTTAAGAATCGCGTTCACCAGAGTTATTGCAGATGACAACTACGGGCATCGAATCTATGTGATGAATGCCAACGGCAGCAATATCGTGCCGTTTGTAAATTCGCCGTTCGCGTATTATCAATCGTCTCCGAAATGGTCTCCTGACGGGCAACAACTCGCATTTGTCGGGGCGGGTTATTATGATTTGCCCGGACTTGGAGCTTTGATAATCGTCAGTTCCTCCGGCGAATTTTCAATAAGTGATTGCTGCACTTCCGGTCTAGAGTGGTCGCCTGACG
>JANLTD010000186.1:0-4607 GCA_031362765.1 Acidobacteriota bacterium
AGAAGTCTGCACGGAAAGGCACAGCCTTTGCGCGTATCAGGCGGCACAGCCGCAAATTCAAATCTGTTGAGTAACATCAGTTTTATTACTCAAAGGCTAGCAGCAAATGATTAATCCCGCTCGACAGATGAGAAAAGATAGCTTCCTTCCAATCGCCCGTTCCAATCGCCGTGGGCGCGGCTTTTGCCTCAGAAGAAACCGGATTTATTGCTGCCGCAAAGAACAATTTCGTAATAATCAGGAACCAGCCCCGCGTCGGCGCGATAGCCTTTGATTTCAACTTGAAATTGGTCAAGCTGTCCGTTGACAAATTCGTTACCGCAAAACGCGGGCGGCAAGTTTTTGTCGCGGATAATTTGCCATTTGATAGTGCCTTCAAGCGAATTATTTACCCCGACTAAAAACACCGCTTCGAGCTTGAATTCGCTCTCCGGCATCTGCCATTTGCCTGACAGATACAATATTCGTTCCCTTTCAGCCGTCGCATTAGTTTGTTTTTCGGTCGCCGGAATTTCAACCGACGGCAGAAATTTGCTTGGCTGAAAACATTCGAACTGATTAATTGAACTTGTTGTATCCATAAATATCAATATTACTCCAGTAATTTATTATACTGGTTTTCACTTAAAAACTATGCAATAAGTCAGAACCCTGAGCGGTAGCGACGCTTTTGTTTATCGATAACATTTAACAGGTCGCTACCGCTCGCTGTTCTGACTTATTGCAGACAGCTAATGCACATTTGATTATTGAAAAGCGTATTAGAAATGATCTATCAGCGTGTTGAGAAATACTTTCTCATCTTAAGAAACAGACCCGGCTCTTGAAGAAGATGCAACAGTTTCTCACGATTTTCGACCAGATCCGATAATTCCAGAAACATATCAGGGCTGACTTTTTCGGCGTGCGGCAGAATATGTTCTCTGGTTTCCCGCAGATACCTTTTGACAAAGGCGTGATCGTGGACAAAGCCCAAAGAGAAAATATTGCTGAGACGATCGGCGAGCTTTAAGATTTTGGCACGCGGACTTCCCTCTTTCATGATCCGCAGAAGATATTCGGATTTCGGTTCGGTTTTTCCGTCCTTGATGCGGATCGTCACTTCCATCACCAATTCATAAACCGCTCTGCCGTCGGCATCGATCTGCGTAATTTCTTCTTCGGAAACGCCCGGCATATTCGGCGCATCTTCAAAAAGGTCGTGAATGACCGAGGCTTTGAGCAGCACCGGATCAATGATCTTATAGTCGAGCAAAATGCCGAAAGTGCTGATCTGATGGCGAAACATATTGCTGCCCGCCCGTCGTTTAACACCGATCAGAGCCATCGCCTTGACGATATACGGCGCCATAATAATATTGCTGAGAGATGTTTCAAAATCTTCCATAACTGAGACCTCCGTGTGCGGTGTTATAGCACGATAACCCATTCGAAAGCAAGAAAAATTGCTTTCGGTTTTTAGTTTTTTGAGATAGAATGATTACCCAACCTCAAACAGACCGAAAATACTTAGATTGTTCAAACCAGCCAATCTGCTCCCATTGCGAAAAGTCTGTGTTGACGTTGCTTGAGGAGAATAATATGCCGACTATCTTTACTTGCGACAATTGTGGATACCAAAAATATACGCCGGGCACCGGATTTCCAAAAGTAGTTTGCAATGGTTGCGGGAAAAAAGCATTACAACTCACCTGATTACAGAAAACTTGACGAAGTGTATGAACAATCATTAGCGGAGTGGAAAGTTTTATCTTGGTGGAAACGGATCTTGAGTAAAAAACCTGTGCTGCCGAAATTTTGAAAAAAAAGTAACCAATCGTGTTTTGGACTTCTGAAAACGGAGAAAAATAGATGAGCGAAAAAATTGAATGCCCGCATTGTGGTTCGACCGATATTTTGTTCAGTAAAAAACGGCAGCAGCATATCTGCGAAGATTGTCAGCGCGCTTTTCAGTTAAAAAAGGCGTTTGCTGCTAAACGAGTCTTTATCAGCTACGGACACGATAGACACGCCTCACTTGCTGAAAAGATAAAACAGGACCTCGCGCAGAGAGGACATAAAATTTGGTTTGACAAAGAGCGCTTGCAGCCCGGCGGCGATTGGGAATCTTACATCGAAGAAGGTTTGAAATGGGTTGCCGAAGACAAAGCCCAAGGCAGAGTTGTTCTCTTGATGACTCCGCATTCGGTGCGGCGCCCGGACGGATATTGTCTTAATGAAATTGCCCGCGCACTTGCTTCCGGACTCTACATTGTTCCGGTGATGGTTGTCTGGAGCGAGCCGCCGCTTTCGATCTGCCGGATTCAATGGCTGGATATGCAAGATTGTGTGCCGGTCAATGAACGTGTGGAAAAATACGAATCAAAATTCGAACTGTTTATTGATGCTTTGGAGCAGGACAAGCTTGATTTTGAAGGAACGCAATCGCGCCTTCTGCATCTGCTCAACCCGCCGGAATTTGAAGCCAATATCAATAATCACCTTAGACGTTTCACCGGTCGTCAATGGGTATTTGATGAGATAGACGCTTGGCTGGCGGAGCGGGATGCGCCGCGTATTTTCTGGATCGTCGGAAGTCCGGGGGTCGGCAAAACGGCGATCACGTCGTATCTGTGCCAACATAAACGCGAAGTTGCGGCGTTTCATCTCTGTCAGTTTGGCAATTTTGAGAAATCAGATCCTCGGAAATGTATTCTTTCAATTGCTTACCAACTCAGTTCACAGCTGCCGGATTATCAAAACCGTTTGAATGGTCTGAATCTAGAAAGTCTGATCCCGAATTCGAATTCGCTGACGCTTTTTGATACGCTTGTTGTCCAGCCGCTTTCAAACAATTTTCCGGCTCCCGACCGGATCATCGTTGTTTTAATTGATGCTTTGGATGAAGCCACCAAAGACGGGAAAAATGAGTTGGCTTCGTTTCTTGCTTCTGAATTCACTTTGACGCCCGCGTGGTTGCGGCTGATTATTACAAGCCGACCCGATCCGGAAGTGCTGCGTCCGCTTCAGGGATATACGCCTTATCAATTGGATACTTCCCTTTCCAAAAATCAAGCGGATTTACGGGATTATTTGGTCAGAGAACTCAAGCCGTTTGCAGACGGAGAAATCATTCCCGATTCAACCATTGATTTTATCCTTGAAAGAAGCGAGGGGTTATTTCTCTACGTCGAACATATCAGAAATGAACTCGAACTTGGTCGTCTTTCGCTCGACAGACTTGAAGAGTTTCCAAAAGGACTCGGCGGAAGCTACAGCAAGTTTTTTGACCGACAGTTTCCGAATATCAATGATTTCAAAAACCTAGTTCGTTCGCCGCTGGAAGTAATATCCACTTCGCAAGAACCTCTCAAAGTCGAAATGCTTGCTTCGATCTTTGATTGGAATGATTATCAGCTGGCTGAGTTTAAGCAATCCATCGGCTCATTGTTTCCTGTTATTGACGGTCGGATTCAACCGTTTCACAGGTCTTTGACCGATTGGCTGACCGATCCGGACAAAGCCGGAAACTTTTTTGTCAGTATCACCGAAGGTCACAAATCATTGGCCGATCACGGCTGGAAACTCTATTTGAAATCGGCATCGGAATTGCCCGATTATTTTTTGCGGCATCTCGCAGAGCATCTGATCGTGCTTTCACGTTGGGATGATCTGGAAAAGTTTTTGAGTGATCTGAATGTCTTTGAAAAGATTTGGGAACAAGGGCGCAGATATGAATGGATGCGTTATTGGCAACCCATTTCAAGCCAGAATAACCCGGGCGAAAGTTATCAGACATCTTTGGATAAACTAAAACAATCCGAACCGGACGTTCAAAGAATTGCGCGTTTGGCAGACATCATCGGTTGGTTTTTACGCGATATGGGTTTTTATTCCGGCGCCTTGCCTTTTACGGAGCAATCTCTCAAGCTGCGGGAAAATTTGCTTGGGGAAAATCATCCCGACATCGCCGATTGCGTTCACAATTTCGCCGAACTCTATCGCGCTCAGAAGAATTACGACCGGGCAGAACCGCTCTACCAACGAGCCCTCAGAATTCGGGAGAACAGTTTTGGAAGAGAAAGTGCTGAAGTTGCCAGGATCTTGCACGATATGGCAGAGTTTTTCCACGACCAAAAGAAATACCCGAAGGCGCTTGATTATTATCAACAGGCATTAAATATTTCCGAAAAAGTTCTCAAACCGAACGACCCGGCGATCGCCGATTGCCTAAACGATATGGGAACTCTCTATTACGAGTTATGCAATACGAATGAAGCTCTGCCCCGTTATAACCGGGCGTTTGAGATTTATAAAACCGCATATGGGAATGATCATCCGGATGTCGCAGCGGTTCTTCATAACAAAGCTATTGTGTATCGCGATGAACAAAGGTATTAGGATGCCGTTCATTATTGTTCCAATGCTCTGGATATTCTTGAACGCACTTTTCCGGCTCACCATTCGAAAGTCGAGCGATGTATTGAAAGTCTAGAAAACATATATGCAACCTGCGGCAACATCGAGAAAGTAATTTTCCTGAGACAGCGACTTTTTGAGATCAAACAACAGGTATTGGGACCAAATCATCTGGACGTTATGACAGATCTGTTTCGTCTTGCATTATT
>JANLTD010000200.1:0-3201 GCA_031362765.1 Acidobacteriota bacterium
GTAATGCCGAAAAATAAGAAAAAAAGAAATTTTTTTGATCTATTTTCGTGAATTTCGTGTGTTTCGTGGGCAAAAAATAGTTTTAAAACTGCTGCTTAAACCTATCTGCCGCCGAAAGTGTTGCATTGGCGCAGATCGCCGCTTTTCAAGCCTTGCGCAAACCAGGTCATTCGGTCTTTTGATGAGCCGTGCGTGAATGATTCGGGGACGACGTAGCCTTGCGAACGTTTCTGGATCGTGTCGTCGCCGACCGAGGCAGCTGCTCTGATCGCCTCTTCATAATCGCCGGCTTCGATCAAGCCTTGTTTATTTGCGTAAAATGCCCAAACGCCCGCGTAGCAATCGGCCTGGAGTTCGAGCGCGACGGACAAGCGATTATTATTTCCCGCCGCATTGACCTTATCCATCGTTCCCAAAAGATTTTGGACGTGATGCCCGACCTCGTGCGCGATGACGTAGGCTTGCGCAAAATCGCCATCTGCTTTGAATTCGTTTTTCAGTTCGCGGAAAAATCCGAAATCGAGATAAAGTTTTTGATCGCCGGGACAATAGAAAGGTCCGGTTGACGCGCTCGCGTTGCCGCACGCCGATTGGGTCGAATCGGTAAAAAGCACGAGTTTCGGGTCGCGATACTGTTTTGCGGCTTGTTGCGGCAGAATTTTGCGCCAGACATCTTCGGTGCTGCCAAGCACGGACGCGGCAAATTTCCTTTGGTCATCGTCATTTTGCCGATTTTGCTGCGTCTGTGGTTGCTGAACCTGCGGTTGATTGGGCGAACTATCAATTAGCTGGCGCGGGTCAACTCCGCAGATCAATGCCGCCACCAGCACCACCAACATTCCCAAACCGCCGCCGCCAAGCGCGATCGTTCGGCCGCCCATTCCGCGTTGATCTTCGATATTATCGCTCTCTCTGCCTCTTAACATTTTAAGTTTCCTCTTTCTTCAGACTATTTTCCGAATTTTAGCATTTTGTCGAAACAACCGTAAATCATTATCATTAAAAAATGAATTTAAGCGATTGGAAAGAAAGCGGAAAATATTTTGACTACGATGGTTTGCCCGTCTTTTATCATTTGACTGAAAAGCGCGACGAAGTTTTGCTCTGTCTGCACGGTTTCCCTACTTCTTCGTTTGATTATCATAAGATCTGGAACGATTTAGCAAAAGAGTTTGCGGTTTTGAGTTTTGATATGGTCGGCTACGGATTGTCCGCCAAACCGCTCGATTTTGGCTACACGACCTTTGATCAGGTTGATACTTTGGTCGCCTTGCTTGAAAATTTGCAGATCAAACGCGTTCATATTCTCGCGCACGATTACGGCAATACGATCACGCAGGAGCTTCTTGCACGCGCTGAAGAAAAGCGGCTCAATTTTTCGATCGTGAGCATTTGTATGCTCAACGGCGCGCTTTTCCCCGAAACGCATCGCCCGATCCTCGCGCAAAAAATTCTGATCGGTCCGCTTGGTTTTCTGTTCGGCAGATTGATTTCGGATTCCATATTCAAAGAAAGCCTGGCTTCGGTGTTTGGCGCAAAAACCCGACCGACCGCCGGGGAATTGGAAGATTTCGTCTTTCTTTTCAAATTGGGTAACGGTCAACGAATCGCCCATAGATTGATTCGCTATATGACGGAACGCACCAAATACCGGACGCGTTGGGTCGGCGCATTGCAGGAGATGAAACAACCGTTTCGCCTAATCAACGGTTTAGCCGACAAAGTATCGGGCAAGCATTTGGTTAAAAGATTCCGCGAGGTTGTGCCGCATCAAACAGACATCATCGAATTTGAGGAAATCGGTCATTTTCCGCATTTTGAAATTCCCGAAATATGTTTGGAAAAGTTTTTCGAATTTCATCAAAACCGGTAAATCTTTATTTTTTGGTAAGTTTTTGCTTACAACAATCATACAATCTGTTGTAAAATATGTGTTTTACAGAATTTAGCGGATAAAAAGTGTTATAAAATCTTGACATAAACCGACTTAGGTCTTTATCATCAATAAAAGCCAATAAACTTTGTTCGTTCAATATTTTCAAGGGAGGAAACTAAAATGATTAAACTTGACATTGTCAACCGCGTGGCTGAAAAAACCGGTGTTCCGAAACAAAAAGCCGAGCAAGTCGTGGATTCGCTTTTCAATGCGATGAAGGACGCTTTGGCGAACGGGAAACGCATCGAATTACGAGGGTTCGGTGTTTTCGTGGTAAAAGCACGCAAACGCGGGGTCGGGCGTAATCCGCGCACGGGTAAAGAAGTTCCGATTCCTTCGGGCAAAACCATCCGCTTTAAGCCGGGCAAAGAATTACAGGCAAAAGCCGTCAAGAAATAGGTTTTTCTTAAAATTCACCCTTTTTTTCAATTGTGTGTCGTAAATCGCAAGATGTTAGAATTATATTTGCGGTTTGCGATTTTTTGTTTTCTTTTAATGTCCGAATCAGATTCAACCGATAATCAATTTTTCAGCCATCGCCAGGCGATGCGCCCGAGTGTCAGAACGTGGGCGAAACATATTGCTCTTCTGTTTTTGACCTTTTGCACCGTGACGATCGCGGGCAGCATTTACCCTTTCGGCTCTGAGATGCCATTTCCCAATGCCGATCCGCAAAATTTCACTGAAACGCTGAGCTTTCTCTTGACCTTGCCGATCGAGTATTATCATTTGATCTCCGGCACGATATATGCGCTTTTGCACGACCGCGAAGTCTTAAAACACGGTTTGAGCTTTTCGATCTCGTTGCTTTTTATCCTGACTTCTCACGAAATGGGACATTACATCGCTTGCCGTCTTTACGGAGTTGACGCGACTTTGCCGTTTTTTATCCCGACTCCGCCGCTCATCGGACCGGCTGGAACATTCGGCGCGTTTATCAAAATACTTTCGCCGCTTCCGTCGCGGCACGCCACATTCGACATCGGTGTTGCCGGTCCGATCGCGGGTTTTATCGCGCTGATCCCGATCGCGGTTGTGGGGATCTTAACGATGCAGCAAGTTTCGCCAGAACAAATGGCAACGTCACAAAGCGGTCTCTATTTTTCCGATCCGTTATTCACGCAAATTCTTGCCTTTATTTTCCGAGTAGATCTGAATCTGAGTTTTATGAACGCTTTTACGTCGGCGGCCTGGATCGGATTGCTCGTCACGGCTCTGAACCTGATTCCGTCAGGACAACTCGACGGCGGACACGCGATCTATGC
>JANLTD010000202.1:0-6595 GCA_031362765.1 Acidobacteriota bacterium
ATCAGATTTCGGGTGTAGGTTTCGGCTGTTTGCGTGATCTCGAATCTTTCCTGCGAAACGCCGGTCACAATCGTCACGAGAAACATCGCGAAGACGAGTAAACCAGCGATTAAAGCAAGACGAGCGATAATTTTTGAATTATTCATTTTGCCATTATTCTTTCTCGAAATCGCTTTAAAATCAAGTTGTCAGTTCTAAAGTAATACCAAATTGCATTGAAAAGGGCGGTTAAAAATTACTTTCAAAATCAGCTAAAAGCTATGAGCTGATAGCTTTTAGCTGATTTTTTGAAACTCTTTATATCGCGCAACTCGGTATAAACTTTACTGCGGAACTTTATTTGGTCGGCTGCGGCGGGCGAATTCCCGTGTATTGCGACGAAGCGATCTTCCACGCGCCTTTTTCCTTGCGGCAGACAATTGTCGCGCGAATACTACGCGGCGGCAATTGTTTGCCGTCGCTTGTCATCGTGTAATTCAGGCGCACGATGACAACGGCAAATTTTTCGTAGTTTCGAATCGAAAAATCGGTCGTTTCCACGCTCGCCGACATTTTATCGGCCGGCGGTTTGAGTTCGGGTTTGTAAAATCCCAAAACCTTTTCACGCGTGTCAAATTCGCCGATGGGCGAGATTTCGATGTAATCCGCCGTCAATATTTTATCGAGCGCGGCCGCATCGTAATTACTCTGTGCGTCGGTCATTTGTTTGACCAATGATTTAAGCGCATCTGTTTCCTTCGATTGGGCAAACGCGGAAACGCTCGACAACAGCAGGAGAAAAATAAAAACTTTCAATTTCATATAAATAATTCCTCGAAAAATAAAAATAGAACGAAAGTTGTTACGTTAGAAATAGCTTATGGGTTCTCTCTTACCAACCCCAGGTTCCGGCTCCGCCTTTGAACGGTCCGACGATCTCGGAAGTTATCCAACCTCCGTAAAAATCGCCTTCCTGTGATTGCACAAGTTCGTCATTAACAAAACACGCGTCCATTTTCGACGGATAAAACGCGACATAATTGGCGATTTCGGCGAAATCTTTTGTCGGATTCGGATAAAACCAACCGGCATTTTTGACCGATCTTCCGGCGACCTTCAGTTCGTAATAACCCGCGCTGCCTTTCCATTCGCAAAAGCTCGCGCCCACGGCTTTCGTCAAAAACTCCATCCGCACATCCGTAGGCGGAAAATAAAAGACGGGCGAATGAGATGTTTCCAAAACGCGAAATGCCCGATTTGTTTCGGCAATGGTTTCGCCGCCGAAAATGATTTTGAGATGTTTGCTCGTCGGTTCTAAGCGCGGCGGGCGCGGATAATTCCAGACCGATTCTTGCCCTGCTTTTAGTTCAATTCTTTTCATTTTGGTTTGATTTCAAAATTCTTGTTTCTTCAAAATTGTTTGGGAGCATTAATTTATATTGCTCACAATAATAATCAATAGCCTTTGCCTCATTCTGCTTTTTGCCATCAGTTTCAAAGAAGTTGAAAGCATTACATCTTGCGGCGGCAAACATTATTACTGAGCTTATTCTTGTCGTATTGTGATTTTTGCTTTGCTGATTGGCAATCTTGATAAACTTATCAACCATCTCGTAAAATTCTGTCATTATTTCATCATTCATGACTCTTAAAACAATTCGTCCAACGCTTCCTCCAGATTTCGCACGCCGACGACGCGCATTCCCAAAAGTTTTTCCAAGCCTTTTTTGTTCGACATCGGCAAAATTAATTTCTTAAAACCGAGCGTTTGCGCTTCGCGGGCGCGAGATTGCGCTTGCAGCACGCCGCGCACTTCCCCCGTCAGACCGACTTCGCCGAAAACGGCCGTTTCGGGCGGAATCTGCAAGTTTCTAAAGCTCGAAGCGATTGCCGCGATCACGCCAAGATCTGCCGCCGGTTCGTCAATCTCTAATCCGCCCGCGACGTTGATAAAAACGTCGTCGCCGGCGAGTTGGAAGCCGAGACGTTTTTCTAAAACGGCGATCAAAAGCGATGTGCGGTTGTAATCAAAGCCTTGTGCCATTCGGCGACCGCTGCCGAATTTCGTGCCTGAAACGAGTGCTTGAATTTCGACGAGCATCGGGCGCGTGCCTTCCATACAAACGGTCACGACCGAACCGCTGGCGCCTTCGGGGCGTTCCTGTAGGAAAACTTCCGACGGATTGCCGACCGGTTTTAAGCCTTCATTGGTCATTTCAAAAATGCCGATCTCGTTGGCGGCGCCGAAACGGTTTTTCGTCGCGCGGATAATGCGGTGATTGTGATGACGGTCGCCTTCAAAATAAAGCACGGTGTCAACGATATGTTCGAGCGCTTTCGGTCCGGCGATCGAGCCTTCTTTCGTGACGTGACCGATCAGAAAAACCGGCGTGTCGGTTTGTTTGGCGAAGATCATAAACGCGCCGGCAACCTCGCGCACCTGGCTGACCGAGCCCGGCGCGGATTCGATCTTTTCGCTGAAAACGGTTTGAATCGAATCAACGATCACATAATCGGGTTTAAGCCGTTCAATTTCCACCTGAATATTTTCGAGATTGGTTTCGGGCAGCAGGAATAGATTTTCGGCATTGACGCCAAGACGCTCGCCGCGCATCTTTATCTGGCGCTCGCTTTCTTCGCCCGAAATATAAAGGACTTTGGCATCGGTTCGGCTAAGATTGTCAGCGATCGCCAGGACGAGCGTTGATTTCCCGATTCCGGGTGAGCCGCCGATCAAGACAATCGAACCGGCGACGATGCCGCCGCCAAGAACGCGGTCAAATTCTTCGATGCCGCTTGTATTTCGGGCATCGTCCTGCGATTCGATATCGCTGTAAGCAACGGGTTTGACGACGCGGAAAGCATCGGCACCGAGCCGTCCGCTTGACGCCGCCGATTTGCCCGCGGCTTGCGGAGTCGGGCGAAATTTTTCTTCCGTGAAAGTGTTAAATTCACCGCAATCCGGACAGCGGCCGTTCCATTTGCGCTGTTGACCGCCGCAGTTTGAGCAGACGTAAATTGTCGCCGGTTGTTTTGCCATTTATTTTGAGTTTTGATGAAGTGAAGAATTACCGTTAAAAGTGTATCGAGCCTCGAGAATATAATATTTCGTTCCGTATTTTTCAAACTTGAGTTCGGCAGTTCCTTGTCCCTTTACTCTGAAACCCGAAACATAAGCACCGTAAAATTCAGTGCCTCCGTCCATCGTAAAAGGCGAATTAACAGTTATGAATTGCGGCGAATCCGGTGTGCCGACCAATAATTGAGCGGAACTGCGAATTTTCCAAATACTTCCCGCATACCAGACAGGCGAGAATAATTCGCCGTTGATGTATAAAGCACTGCCGTGGGGCGGCATTTTAACCCGATACTCAAAGTCACCGTCGGGCTGTGCCGGATGATCTAAAAAAACATTGTTGAGTTGTTCGGCGAGCATTCTAAATTCCATTTGCGGCATCCGCATTTTCCCGACCAGATAATATCGCTGATAAGTCTGATAAGCGGGAGTTCCGTATGAACTTCCGCCGACAAAAAGTTCACCCGAAACTATTCTGACCGGGAGTGCGTTTGTAATTGAAAAGAGAAAAAGAATTAATACCGGCAAAAAAACGAATCGAAACGAAATTTTCATTTGGCAGACCTCGGACTAAAATTTAAGAAATGCTGGCAAAAAGTTTATCAAAATAGGCGACGGTTTGACATACACGGAGAAGCATTTTGGTTTTTCGCCGCAATTTTGTATGCTCAAACAATGCCTGCTCCATCAATTCACGCCTTTGCCGAAAAGGTCGCGCTTATCACTGACGGCGAAAATCCGATCGGCCGCGCCGTTGCTTTGCAATTAGCTTTGCAAGGCGCTTATGTGATCGTCGGTTTTGCCAATTCATCGGAACAAAAGAAAAACGCCATTGCCGAACTCCAAAACCTGGGAACTTTGGCAAACGCCGTCGAAGCCGATATTTCTTCGCCGACAGGCGCGAAAAAACTCGTCGCCGAAGTCGAAAAAATGTTCGGGCGGATTGATCTGCTCGTCAATTGTTTGAAATTTCGTGACGATTCGGCGTTTGATAAAATGACGGAAGATGTTTTTGAAAGATCTTTTAATACAAATTTGAAAGCCGCTTTTTTTGTGACGCAAGAGGCAATAAAATTGATGAAAGCGCGTCCGAAACCGAAGATCGTCAATCTCGTTTCAGCGTTGGACACCGACGCTACGGCCGAGAATGCTTTGTTTGCCTCATCGCAAAAGGCTTTGATCGGTTTAACCGAATCGCTCGCCAAACTGCTGCCGAAGAATTTTCGGGTCAATGCGGTCGCCGTCAGCGAAAAGCAGGGGAAAAACGAAAACCTTGATGCCGAATTGTTTCGCCCGAAAACGGCCATCTCCGAAGACGACACGGCGCGGACGATCTTGTTTTTGCTGTCATCCGAAGCCATCGGCTTGAACGGGCAGATTTTGACGGTCGAATAAACGGCAAAGAATTTGTTCAAGCTAATAAGTTCAGTTATTATTTAAATTTATTTCGTGATAAAATTTTTATAGGATGAAAGTTGACGTTCTCATAATCAGAATCGGATTTATTGCTTTGCTGATACTATTTGGCTACATTCTCAATCCGTTTGAACATACCCATCGCTTCGGTTTTAGCGAACTGAGCAATGATGCACGGCCGTATTTTTCCGGCATTTTCGGGGCAATTATCGCTTTGTTAATTATCGCTTTTGAGATGCGTGTGGCGCGGGCTTCGCTGAAAACTCTGATCGGCGCGGCGATTGGCTCGATTTTAGGAATTCTCGGCGCATTTTTGATCGGTATTTTGATCTCGATTCAGAAGGAAGCCGCAGTTTCCGCCGAAATGCAGACTTTTCTAACGATCTCGCTTGCCTTTTTTATGGGTTATATCGGTTTGATGGTCGGCGCGGCGAAGGGCGATTATCTCGATCTATCCGTGCTTGGTGGAATTTTCAGCGATAAGGCCGCCGTTCAACAAGATCTTCGGATACTCGATACGAGTGTTATTATTGACGGCCGTATCGCGGATGTAGCCGAAACGGGTTTTCTTGGCGGAACTTTGATCATTCCGCAGTTTATTCTGACGGAATTGCAACAGGTTGCGGATTCCCCGGATTCATCAAAACGCCAGCGCGGACGACGCGGACTCGATATGCTGCAGCGTCTTCGCAATAATTCGAAAATTGATATTCAGATCATCGAAACCGATTTTCCGGCCGTTAAGGAGGTTGATCTCAAACTCATCGAACTCGGCAAACAGCTTGATGCCGTGATCGTCACCAATGATTTTAATTTGAATAAGGTTTCGCAGCTGCGCGGCGTACTGGTTTTGAACATCAACGAACTCGCCAATGCCTTGAAACCCGTCGTTTTGCCCGGCGAAGCGATGCGCGTTTTTATCTTAAAGGAAGGCAAGGAATATAATCAGGGTGTTGCGTATCTTGACGACGGCACGATGGTCGTCGTTGATAATGCGCGGAAACTGATCGGCAAAACCGCCGACATTGCCGTGACGAGCGTTTTGCAGACGACCGCCGGAAAAATGATCTTCGGCCGACTTTGGGAAGATAATATGGAGAACTCGGAGTCTTCGGTCAATATTCACGATTCGCGCTCGGCAACTTTCCGCAAAGCGACCCGCGAACTTCGCCAGACAACGATCATCGAAGAAATGGAATAAAAATTCGCCAGTTGTTCGTGGTTAGTTGTTCGTTGCAAATTTACAAATATCAAAGTCAAAAGGTAATGCCTCAGTAGAAAGTCAAAAAAAGATTTATTGCCGATGCACGCAGGTGAAATAAACTTCAAAGTTATGCGATTGGCTGTCATTCGGAATAAGTGAAAAGTGAGAGGTGAAAAGTGATAAGTGGGTTTTACCTATCACTTTTCACCTCGCACTTATTCCGAATCTAATCGCTTTTATTTCTAAAGTTAATTTTCAACAATTGATTTGTGCCTGGCAATTATTATTTGAGATTTCAGATCTGAGATTTCAAATAATTAAAGAAACTACATTTACAGAGCATTTAATTTGAGAAACAATGAAAGATTATCAGTCAATTGACAGATAATTTGAGGTCAGGAAGGACTCCAGTTCTGCCCCCGATTTAGTTGAAAATTATGAATTTCTAACTTTTTACCGACGCATTACGTCAAAAGTTCAATTTCATTTACAAGAAACAACGAACAACTAACCACGAACAACTAATAAATGAACACAGCAATCATCGTTGCCGCCGGGAGCGGCAGAAGATTCGGCGGCGAAAAGCCGAAACAATTTCTCGAAGTCGGCGGCAAACCTCTTTTAATTCACACCCTCGAAAAATTTGAAAATTGCCCTCTGATCAACGAAATCATCCTTGTTATTGCCCCGGACCAATTGATAAATTACAGAGACATCGCCGCCAAATATCGTTTGCAAAAGGTTGCGAAAATAGCATTAGGCGGAAAAACGCGGGCTGAATCTGTTTTTAACGGATTCAGTGTGATCGAAAGTTCGACCGCTGAAATCGTCGCGGTTCATGACGGTGCGCGGCCGTTTGTGACCAACGAAGAAATCACTGCAACCATCGAAAAAGCAATCGAAACCGGCGCGGCTTGTTT
>JANLTD010000225.1:0-2626 GCA_031362765.1 Acidobacteriota bacterium
CAACAAGATTGTTACAAGTTATTTTTTACACGTTCCTAAATTCTTTTTTGCCCCGCAAAATCCCTGCGCCTTTGCCCCGCAAAACCCCTTGCCGATCGCCATTTCAACCTCTCAAAAAAAATATCTTGACAAGATTTTTAATAAAATGATACGCTCTGTCAAATTATTCGTTGATAGTCGTCCGTTATCGGAATTTTCTCCTGCAATTTCGGACACTTTCACGGAATAAATGTTCTTTGACATCGCAGGTTTTGGCTTTGTTTAAAATCAAAGTCCTTTATTTGTAGATCAGCAAGAAAATTCTTTCATTCAAGCGGGTTTGACAGGTTTTCAAGCGGTTGTGTCAGTGATTCAAGCGGTTGTGTCGGTGATTCAAACGAATGTGTGAACGATTCAAGCGGCGATGTTTGCCGCGTAATTGATGATGTTGACCATTCAAACGTTAATGTTGGTCGAGCAATTGCCTCTTACAAGGAAGCAATTATCGAAAACACTAAAGAAATAGTCTTTATCTCCAAAGATATTGCTGTTGCCGTTCAATCGGACGGCAACGACAGCGCATCTTTGCATATTTTCAAGCAGGGAAACGTCCATTAATTCTAAATAGAGAGGAAAATAAGTAAAAATATGAATGCAAAACAAGAAGCAAAACTTACGATGTTCAGAGGTGTCGAACAATATCTCGACACAAATTCAAACATCATTTCAACAGTCGCCGCATTGGTCACGGCAACTACCGCTTTCAAAGCGGTAGTCGCAGGTATCATCGGCACGACGCAGCTAACCGACGCAAGTCTCGCGGGAATTGCCGTTGATAAGGTCAATTCGCGGCAGTCCTTGAGTCAAATGGCAGCCGACATCGCGGCATTCATCCGCGTCTATGCGACAGTCAACGGCAACAACACGCTCAAAGCCGAGGTCAATTATCCGGTTTCCAAATTAATGCGGACCCGCGACGAACAGGTCGTCCCGCGCTGCCGGATAATCTACGACCGGGGTGTCGAGCATTTAAGCGATCTCAAAAACTACGGCGTGACGGCCGAAAAGCTGACCGAATTGCAAACGGCAATTGACCGCTACGCCTCCAAAACGCCGACCACACGCACCGCGATCAGCAGCCGCAAAACGCAGAACGACAATCTCCGGGCACTTTTCCGGCAGGGCGACGCGATTTTGACCGATCAAATAGACAATCTGATGAAAAACTTTCGCCTGACGAACCCGGATTTTCTGCAAACCTACGAATCCGTCCGCGAGATCCACGACCCGTCCACGACGACGACCCAATTAAAAGGCATCGTCCGCGACAGCGCGGATAATAAACCCGTCAAAGGTGCAATGATCACGGTCGTCGAACCCGGAAAAACCGCCAAAACCAATTCAAAAGGCGAATATTCCATCAAACCGATCGCCAACGGCATTTTCACGATCAAAGTCACCGCGACAGGCTATCAGGATTTCGAGGCTGACGAGATCGAAATAAAAATGGGCGACATCCGGCATTTGGATTTAGGGTTAGTTAGTAATTAAAATGGAAAAATATGCAATTGTCTGTATCTATAAATCAACTAATAAAATGCTATAACTTATTGATACAGACAATTCATACTAAATATGTATAACACTAAACACGGAACATTTGATGGAACAACATGGGAGGACTTCTGTCAGCTTTGTTTTAAACGGAAGTATGAGGCAGATGGATATCAAGAAATGCCTGCATGGCAAGGGGATTTAGGCATTGAAGGGTTTACAAGAACGGGCATCCTTTTTCAATGTTATTGTCCAGATGAAGAGTATGCAGCTGATGAACTTTATGAGAAACAACGAGATAAAATTACAACTGATTTAGGTAAGTTGGTAACAAACGAATCAAAGCTCAAAGATTATTTAAAGGATACCAAAGTAAAACAATGGATTTTTGTTACACCTGGATATAAAAAGAAAGATATTGTAAAGCACTGTAGGGAAAAGGCAGAAGAATACAGAAACCGGAAGTTATCAATTTTAGATGACGATTTTGATGTATTAATTCATGACATTGATTTTTTCGCTGAGCAAATACCAATAATATTAAATTACCGAAACAAAAAATTAGAAATCAATCCTATTGAAGAAACATCCGAATCCGACATTGCAGATTGGAAAGCCACAAAAATAAATCTTGTCGAAAATGCAATCAGAAAACATGGTCAACGTGTTGCGGAACATGCCTTAAACAGGGACAATAAAGTAAATTTGCTAACTCAAAACTCCGTTGAAAATTTTTTAAATGGGAACAGCATTATTAAAGTAATGCAAGAGAAATATCCGAAAGATTATGAAAAGTTTATTCGAGTCGTAAGTCTGTTTGAAAGAAAAGTCACTGAAATGTGTATAACAAACTCGGAAGATAATAATAATCTTTATAGACAGATTGAAATTGAACTAACAGCCCGATTAACTGAGGCTTTTTGCTATATTGATCAAGTTGTTATTCACAAATTAACCGAACAAGTATTGGCAGAATGGATTTTAAGATGTCCTATAAACTTTGAATAATGGAAGAATTCACAATCAAAAAATTATCATTTACTAGGCAGCCAATCGAGGTCGTGTCAAATGTTGTGGAAATGAATTTATAGCC
>JANLTD010000272.1:0-2059 GCA_031362765.1 Acidobacteriota bacterium
CTAATGACAATAAAACAAAGCATCCTGTGTTGGAATTACCCGTTTTTTATGTCGTTATCTAACCTAAATTGTAAAAAAATTTTTGAGCTAATTCCATTTCGCATTGCGCGTAATGCACAGAGGAAAAAATTACGTTGCAACCAACTTTTAGCTTTAGGAGAAAAACTATGATGAATTTATTGAAAACTATTATCTTTTTAATTTTGTGTTTCGGTTGCCTAAATACGGCAATTCAAGCGCAAACTACGGAATTTACCTATCAAGGTAATCTAAAAAACGGCGCGAATCCCGCGACGGGCAATTACGATTTTGAGTTCTTGCTCTTTGATGATTTGGTCGTTGGCACACAAAGCGGTTCGACGCTGACGCGGAGCAGTGTTGCAGTTGTTAACGGAATCTTTTCCGTCAAACTCGATTTCGGCGGAAGTCCTTTTTCTCCCTTTACAAACCGGTTTCTTGAGATTCATGTCAGACAAACCGGCGGCGGCGGATTTACGACCTTGACCCCGCGTCAATCGGTTACGACTACGCCATATTCAATTACGAGTTTGAATGCTCTCAACTCATTAAACGCGACCAACGCTGCACAACTCGGCGGATTATCGTTAAGCGGTTTCATTCAAAATACCACCTCGCCGCAGGCATCAAGCAATTTCAACATTACCGGCTTCGGGACGGCGAATTTTTTCAACTCCGCGACCGGCTACTATATCGGCGGCAGTCGAATACTGAACAGTCCGGGCGCCGACAATATCTTTGCCGGAAGATTGGCCGGAGTCAGCAATAACAGCGGCAGTGTCAACTCGTTTTTCGGTTATCGGGCGGGCGAGGCCAACCTTGGCGGAAGTTCGAATTCATTCTTCGGTGAGCGGTCAGGTCTCAATAGTCAATTTATTAACAATTCATTTTTCGGTGCCGTCGCCGGACAGACGAATATCTCGGGCGGCAACAATACGATCATCGGAACACTGGCGGATGTCGGCTCGCCGAATCTTAATTTCGCGACCGCACTCGGCGCCGGTGCGGTCGTCACAACAAGCAACACCGTGACGCTTGGCAGAAGCGTTGACACCGTTCAGATTCCGGGTCTTTTGACCGTAACCGGAGGAATTCAAAGCACGTCAGGAGGCTTTACGTTTCCTGATGGCAGCGTGCAGACCACGGCGGTCAGCTCCACGTTCACGAATCCTCAAACCAGTTCGGTTGCTATCCCAATCAATGGAACACTGACAGCCATACTCCATTTGAATCTGCCCGCTGGAACCTACATGATCACGGCGACCGTCCAGTTTCGCAATAACGCAAATTTTTTAGGGCAAAACAACAACCGCGTTTGGTTTTGCAGAATGTTTCAAGATGCGAATTTTGATCAGGCATATGTAATGTCAGTGGCAGGCGCGGACACCGGCGGGAACATACTAACAACGACCTTGCACTCAGTCGTGCCGCTCTCGGCGGCCGGAAGTGTCGAACTCAGGTGCCACGGTGCGACCGGCGGTGCCGACCAGAACTCCGTCGTCGCCGAGCAGCGCCGCCTCACCGCCGTGAAGATCGGGGGGAATGCCGTCGTGCAGTAGCGGGGTCACTGTGGGTAGTTATGAATCAATGGAATCCGGAAACTTCGCACTTGTACGACGGTCGCGGATGTCACAAATGTTTGACGGGAATTGGCGAACAGAAAGAGCTTATAAAAATCGGCAATCTTAAATTGATGCCTTGAAAGCTCCGGTTTGTTCACAAAATCCAATCGCCGAACTATGGAAAAAGAAGGAGTAATTATATGAATCAACTAAAATCAGTTTCAAACGCAATCGTCTTTGTTCTATTCCTTTCCCTGACGATCTTTGCCCAATCGGGTGGTAGTTTTACGATCACCAAATCGGTCATTGCCGGCGGCGGCGATCGAAGTTCGGGCGACACTTTTACTTTAGACGGAACAGTCGGGCAAGCGGTCGCCGGAACAAGTTCGACCGGCGGCAGTTTTACGCTTTTGAGCGGTTTCTGGGCTTCGTCGGCAACGGTTTCTGCTCCGCGCCGTTCACCATTTGATTTTGACGGC
>JANLTD010000284.1:0-7418 GCA_031362765.1 Acidobacteriota bacterium
CAGACGGTCAGCCTTGTCTAAAATCGCGGCAATCCGCTTTTGTTCGGGAAGTGAAGGAAAAGAAAATGCAATGTCTTGTAATCTTTCATTATTGAGAATTGGTAAAACTGCTTGATTAGCTTGTTGTTCAAGAATAAATTGATTCTTTACAAACCAGTAATATGCAAATTCAACTGAAACCTCATCATTAAAAACTAAAGCGGTAATTTGTTGATTACTTGATGCTAATTGTCGAATTATTCCAACTCTGCCAATGTTTCCGATACAAGTTATCAAAAGCGAATTAACTGGAAAGAGTTTGGCTTTTCCTTTCGTAAGTGCTTCTTGGGTAATAGTTCTATCCGAATTAACAAGGTTTTTGCTTTCTCCAATATCAGAAGGCGTAAACCAAAGAATTTCACCATTGAAAAATGCTGAATCTGATGTTGAAGGTGTTGAGCCTGTTTTTATTTGGGATAAAACTTCGCCCAAGAGTTTTTTTTGATAATTCATTTTTCCAAACGCGCCAAAAATTCGGCGGAGATTCTATTGATTTATATAAATTGCCACTAGCTTCAGCTAGTGGGCTAAATAGTAACACAAACGGCTTTAGCCAAATTTAATAAAAAAATCAATCATCCTCTTAGCTTTAGCTGAAATTAGGCTAAAGCCAAAAGGAAATCATTTGTTTGGAATTTGGCTAAAGCCTTTTTCTTCTTTCAACTTGTCCACTAGCTGAAGCTAGTGGCAATTTATGCCTAATTTCCTGAATCCTTAAATTTCTGAAATCCCGCACGCTCCAAAAAATCTTCAAATTCATCATCAAAACTTTATGTCTTATGGTGTTCTTCCTGATTGGCAATATATTTTCTGGCATTCGCAAGTATTGATTCACAAACTCCAACCGCAAAATATTCATCCTGCCATTCAAATTTAGTCTTGCAGAGATGATTTTTGTTTATCCAAAATGATGATTCGCCTTTTATCAACTGCATCAACTTTTCAAGCGTTTGGTCTGTTCCCAATGAAATCAAACAATGAACGTGGTCCGTATGGCCATTGATAAAATCAATATGGCTGATTTTGTTTTTTGAATTTGTTGATTAAACCTTCGCCCCAAGCACCGTCGCGGACTCTTTCGGTGTCGGAAGTGATGACACGAACCAAATCCTTAAACTGCGGGTGGACTTCTTCAAAGGCAATCATCAACCTTTCAGCGTGTGCTTGTGTCATAGCAAAAATAATTGTTTTGCCGGGAAGCTGTCCTGATTCATCTTTCAAACAAACATCCCAAATTTCTGCCCATTGTTTGCGGAGTGTATCTTTATCGCTGACGGTTTTTTCGATGTCCGTTCCCGTGTAATCAATCTCGTCAGGGTCAATACCTTGCTCGATCAAAGCATTTTGCTCTTCTTCGGTTAAATCTATACCTTTAATCCCTTCGCGTTGAAAATTGGTTTGGGCTTTATAAAGACTGTAATCAACCAAAACATTTTCATCAATTGCTTGCCGGTATGGATAGCAAAATGTCGGAATGCCATCAGGACAATCAAAAAGCAAAAATGTATCGCGGTCAACAAAATCGGCAGGCGTTGCCGTTAAGCCGATCATTCGGGCATCGAAATACTGTATCACTTCGCCGAGTTTGTTAAAAATCGAACGATGCGCTTCATCGAAAATTATCAGATCAAAAAATGCCGGACTGAACTCATCAAAACAACGTCCGATGGTGTGAAGCGTCGCCACGTAAAGACGTTTCGTTTTGTCTATATTATGCGTGAAAATTCTATCATTCGGTTCATTCGGTAAAAATGCTCTGAATCCGTCATTTAACGCTTGGTCAACTAATGCGTCACGGTCGGCGAGAAACAAGACTTTTTGGGCTTGATTTGTTTTCAAAAACAGGTCAATCAATCCCATCGAAGTTCGCGTTTTGCCTGTTCCCGTTGCCATTACGAGCAAAGAACGGCGTTTTTTATCTATGTCAAAAGTTGTCGAAACACGGCGGATTGCTTCTTGCTGATATAAACGCCCGGAAATATTTGCATCAATTAGCGTATCGGCAAGCGGAGTTTTGTTTTGCCTGATAAAAAGCATTCGCTCTAAATCATCTCTCGAAAAGAATCCGGTAACTTCTCGCGGCGTTTCATCTTCCGTATTCCAAAACTAAATTTCAATATCATTTGCAAGAAAAACGAACGGACGAAAACTTTGATTTTGTTCAATATTTTCAGCGTAGATTAACGCTTGTTGACGCGCTGTATGCGGACTTCTGCTTTGTTTCTTGGCTTCAACAACGGCGATAATCTCACCGTTTGGCAAATAAAGACTGTAATCGGTTATTCCGTCCGTCCAATCGTCATCATCCCCGCTTGCCGGAACTTGAAAACGCACTTGATTACGATCAAACAAATTCCAACCCGCTTTTGAAATCTGACCGTCAATCAATTTTTTTCTTGTCTGTAATTCATCCAGAAACACGGGCGATTTCTCTCTTTTTGTTAAGTTAATTGTAGTTGTTAAGGTCTTTGGCTTTTGGTCTTTGGTTTTTGGTTTTATTCAATCAACACTCGATGATTTTCAATCAAAATTTCAGAAAAATAAGCGTCTCGGTGAGAGAGTCAACGCCAATTCGGCAATTTCTTCGAAAAACCAAAAACCAAAGATCAAAGACCTCAACAATTACAGTTAATTTGTGAAACTAAAAAATTATTTTTCTTTAGCAATCAGCGGCTGATTCACGACATCGGAAGATTTCGTGTCGGGAATAACGTAGCTTTCGACTTTTGGCGCGGTAGCTTCCGTTTCCAAAGCCGCTTTTAACACATCGCTGATATATTTGGCCGGAATTATTTCCAACTCTTTGCGAACGTCCTCGGGAATTTCCTCAATGTCGGCTTCGTTTCGTTCGGGCAAAATTATTCGCCGAATTCCTGCGCGATGCGCGGCGAGAACTTTTTCCTTGATGCCCCCGACCGGAAAAACAAGTCCCGAAAGCGTGATCTCGCCCGTCATTGACGTATCCGATCGCACTTTGCGGCCCGTGTAAATCGAAGCGAGAGCCGAAGCCATCGTGACTCCCGCGCTTGGGCCGTCTTTCGGGATCGCGCCTGCCGGAACGTGGATGTGAACGCCGTTTTGTTTGATTGCTTCCGCGTCAATTCCTAATTCCGTCGCGTGCGACCACAAGTAAGAACGCGCCGCCATTGCCGATTCTTTCATCACTTCGCCGAGCTGTCCGGTCAAGGTCAAACCGCCGCCGCCCGGCAAAAGTGTCGCTTCGATGAACAGAACCTCGCCGCCCATTTCAGTCCAGGCCATTCCGGTCGCGACTCCGGCCGGCAATTCCGAACGCGCTTCTTCGGGATAAAATCGCGGTGCGCCCAAATATCCTTTGATGTCTTTGGCGGTGATCGTTACTTTTTCAGTCAAGCCTTGCGCGACCCGCAGGGCGACTTTTCGCGACAGATTTCCGACCGTTCTTTCAAGCTGGCGAACACCGGCTTCGCGTGTGTAGCGCATTGTCAAAAGATTTATCGCGTCGTCGGCAATTTCGATCTGTGCGGCCGACAAACCGTTTTCCGTAACCTGGCGCGGAATCAGATATTGCTTGGCGATATTCAATTTTTCCGCGTCGGAATACCCTGCAAGCGAGATTATTTCCATACGGTCGCGCAGCGGATGCGGAATCGGCTGCAGCTGATTTGCCGTCGCAATAAAGAAGGTTTTCGACAGATCGAACGGCAGATCGAGATAATGATCGCGAAACGTGTTGTTTTGCGCCGGATCTAAAATTTCGAGCAATGCCGCCGCCGGATCGCCGCGGTAATCGTTGCCCATCTTGTCAATTTCGTCGAGCATCAGCACCGGATTGTTGACGCCGACGCGCCGAAACATTTGAATAATTCGTCCCGGCATCGCGCCGACATACGTCCGGCGATGGCCGCGAAGTTCCGATTCGTCGCGCACACCGCCTAAAGAAATGCGGTCAAATTCTCTTCCAAGCGCCCGCGCAATCGAACGTCCTAAACTGGTTTTGCCAACGCCCGGCGGTCCGACAAAAAGAATGATCGGACTTTTTGAATCGGGACGAAGTTTGATGACCGCCAAAGATTCCAAAATCCGTTCTTTGATGTCTTCGAGTCCGTAATGGTCTTCGTCCAGGATCTTTTTCGCTTCGTTTAAGTCTAATTTTTCCTCGCTCGATTTTTTCCAAGGTAATTCCAGAACGTATTCGAGATAGGTTCGGATCACGTGATAATCGGGCGCGGCCTGCGGCAATTGCTCCATTCGCTTGAGTTCGCGTGTCGCTTCTTTGCGGATCTCGTCCGGCAGATCTGCCGTTTCGAGACGTTCCCGAAGCTGTTCGGCCTCCGCTTTTTCGCCGCCTTCATCGTCGCCTAGTTCTTTCTGGATCGCCTTCATTTGTTGGCGCAGAATATAATCACGCTGCGATTTATCCATCTCGTTCTGCGCTTCGGTCGCAATTTTTGAACGAAGCTGCATAATTTCGAGCTCTTTCGCAAGCGCGGCGTGTGTCAGCATCAAAAGTCGGTCGGTCGTTGTGGATTCGAGCATTTTCTGCTCGGTTTCAACACCCAGATCCAATACGGACGCAAGAAAATAGGAAAGCTGCACCGGATCGTTTTGCGACATTACTGCCATTCGCACTTCCGGCGGAATGTTCGGCAGAATCGCCAACGCCTCCTGGATCATTCCCTGAATATTGCGTTTCAATGCTTCGACCTCTTCGTTCTCAATTATATTCAATTCCGGCAAAATCTCGACCTTCGCCCGCAGAAACGGATCTTCCTGCACCCAATCCAAGATCCTGACGCGGTCAACGCCCTGCACTATCAATTGCATAACGCCGTCGTTGCGCATCATTCGTTTGATATTGACGATCGTACCCACTTCATAAAGGTCAACCGCTTTGGCATCGCTTCCCTGAATGTCGGGCGTTTTTACCGTCATGCAGGCGATCAGTTTTTCTTCCGTCGTAAGCGCCGCTTCGACCGCTTGAATCGAACGGGTCCGTCCGACCGAAAGCGGCACGACCGTATCGGGAAACATCGTCGTATTCTGCAAGGGCAAAACCGCAATTTCAAACTGCTGCGGCACATCTTGGTTGCTCTCTTTTTGATTTTGTGTAATTTCTTCTGCCATAAAATTTATTTTTCTGCTTTCAATCTTTCAATTTCCGCTTTCAATTTTTCGAGTTCGTTTTCCGATTCTTCCAATGTTCGCAAAAATTCATTCGTCTGCGGATTAAATAATCGAAAGTTGTTTTCCGTCCGCACAATTTCCAAACCAAGACGCGGCGAAAAGATACGGTCGTTATTAATCGGCGCAGTCAAAAGCCGTTCGCCTTGCCGATGAAAAGCCAGCATCGGTGCGGGAAGATAGGCAAATTCAGGGTCTAAAATATAATATTCTTCTGCGCCGAGTTCGCTGTAAATTTCTAATTTTTCGCTGACATCAGTTTTCCAGGTTCGTTCTGAAGCGATTTCAAAAATCACCTGCGGAAAAACTTTCTCTTTCCAAACCTGATAGCTTGAGCGCTCGTGATTCGGCACACCGAAAGCAACTAACAAATCGGGCGCATACCATTTGTTCGGATTTTTTTCTTCGTAATACAAGTTCATATTTCCCGAAAGAAAAACGTCTTCGTGTTTTTTGAAAAACAACTTCAAAATTTTCAAAAAATCCGCAATTAAACTAATGTGAATTGATGTTTCGCCTATATCGTCCTCGCGTTGTTCGGGGTAAATTATCTCTTCAGCATCAAACGGATAATAAATTTCCGTCAAAACATTAGATCCTGCTTTCTTTGTTTCTAAAACTTCCGGCATATTATTTTCCTCCTTTCAGCAAATTAATAATCAGCAAACCGTTGTCGAAATTATGTTCGATAGTTGCGCCTTCAATCGAAGCCTGAAAGGTCAGAGTTTTCTCAAAACGGCTGTAAGTGATCTCCATTTGTTGATACGAAACGCCCGCCGCACAAGACTTATCGCGCCGACAACCGGCGATGTAAAGCACATTGCCCTGAATATCAATTTCGATGTCTTCCGCCGAAACGCCCGCGAGTTCGACCTTGACGAGCCAGCCATCCGGCGTTTGATAAACATCCGCCGCCGGATACCAAAGCCGGCCCGAAGTCTTGACATCTTTCGACGAACCGAGAAATTGAAAATAACGATTAGTTGATTTAGCCATATATTTAAGGGATGAGGGATGAATGATGAATAAAAATTCTCCTTTTCATCCCTCATCCGTCATCATTCATCCCTTTCTCCAAAAAGCCGCGCCGCTCGAAATTTCTTCTAATGTTTCGGCAATTTCGCGTTCGTCTTCGGTCTCGAGCGCGACATCTGCCATTGCAATAATACCGACGAGTTCGCCCGCGTCATTAACGATCGGCACGCGGCGCACTTGACGATCACCCATCAGACGGATTGCTTCAAACGCAAAATCGTTTTCACGAACCGAAAAAACTTCCGCCGTCATTACATCGCCGACGGGAGCGGATGCGTCACGGCCTTCGGCGACGGCGCGCACGACAATATCGCGGTCTGTAATGATACCGACGAGCTTGCCGCCGTCAACAACCGGAATCGAACCCATATCGCCGTCGCGCATCAGCGTCGCCGCATCGCGCAAAGTCATTTCACGCGTTGCGGTTTTAACATTACGCGTCATAATTTCCGAACACCGCCGCCGCGCATTTTCCGAAAACGTCTTTTCACTCATTTCAAGATAACCTCAACTTTTCCTTAGATTACTTTATATTTTCATAGACTCGCGCAAATAAAGCAAGCCATTTCGATTTCGGATTTGGGATTTTGGATTTGCGATTTGGTCGAGCCGAATTTAATCTGTAATTTGGGGTCGGATCGAATCCGCGATCAGAGATCCGAAATCCGAGATCAATATGTCAAAATATCGGGAAAACAAACGCCAGCCGAAGCGCGAAGAAAAATTAATTACGGTCGGCAAGGTTGAAAATGTTCCGCCGGGGCGCGGTGCGACCGTCAAACTCAAAGACGGTACGGAAGTCGCGCTTTTTAATGTCGGGGGCAAGTTTCACGCGATTGAAAATTTCTGTCCGCACAAAGGCTATCCGCTTGCCGATTCGCGGCTTTACGGCGGAATCGTCGAATGCGACCTGCACGGCTGGCGTTTCGATGTCGCTTCGGGCGAATGTTTGACAAAAAAAGACTGCTCGCTCGAATCTTACGAAGTCGTGATTGAAGACGGTTGGATCAAGATTTTGGTTTAACTGTACGGCTTTTGCAAAGTCAGAAGAATCGGGCGCAAAGCACAATGGCGTTAAGTTAAGCGAAAAATTTGTCATCAATCGTAAAACAGACTGTTAGTCTGTTTAAATTTCTCGCCGCTAACGTGTTGATAATAAAGAAAAGCCATGTAAACAGACT
>JANLTD010000356.1:0-1866 GCA_031362765.1 Acidobacteriota bacterium
CGATAAATTTTGCAGAGCCCTTATCTTAAACTTTGATATAAATTCGTTTTCGATACAAAAGCCACATCAAAAACAGCCAGAACAATATAAAACAGACCGCAAACATTAGCGATGAAGTTTTGGCATCAGCAAGCGGAACAAAGATCGTATCGTAAATCCAGCCCTGCAGAGAGGTTGGTTTGCCTCCGGCGCCTGAAACCTTGATAATTCCCATCATCCGCGACATCAATCCCGAACCGATAAAAAGAGCAAGCGCGTTGACACCGAAGATCACGAACGGTTTGGTCCACATTTTGTAGCCTTTGATGTCGATCAAATAGTAACAAAAACCCAAAAAGCACAGCGCGAGCCCCGATGTATAAAGGACATAAGAACTCGTCCAGAGAGCTTTATTAAACGGGAAAAACGGATTCCAGCACCAACCGGCAACGAGCAAAACCAACCCGAAAAAGAATAAACCGCTGACCTTTTCGAGATCGTTTCGTTTGGTTTTTAGCCAAAGACCTGTCAAAACTCCTGAAATTGTTGTCACGATCGCCGGAATCGTTGAAAGAAAACCTTCCGGATCAAAGACTTTCGCCTGTTTCCAAATATGATTCAAACCGAATACGCTGCGGTCAACATAAGCTGCCAGATTACAGCCTTTATCATTAATCGTCGTGACATCGCAGCCCGGAACCGAGACGATTATCATCAAAAGCCAGTAAACCAGCAAAAGCGCGACGCTGATGATCGCCAATTGTTTCCAGTTCGTATGCAGAAAGATCAGCGACGTTATCAGATAGCAAACCGCGATTCGCTGCAGAACACCGGGAATACGCAGATTATTGAAATCCGTCATGACCAGCGGGAAGCCGCCAAAATAAAGGATCGCCAGAGAGACGGCCAACGAGCCGAACAAAATTAACGATTCTTTTGTTTTTCCCGTCAGCCAAAGATACACGACCGCAATAAGCACGAACATCTCGATGATCTTCGCGAAAAGCGGAATACCATCATTTGAAAAATCAAAAAGCGGAAAGGCCGCCATAAATAAACCCAAAAAGAAGATCAAAAATGCCCGGCTGATAATTTTGAAATAAACGCCGCGGGTGATGCCTTCTTCGATCCGTTTCCCGAGTGCGAGCGGAATCGCCACACCGACTATAAAAAGAAAGAACGGGAAAATAAAATCGGTCGGCGTAATGCCGTGCCAAGGCGCATGTTCGAGCGGCGCGTAAATCGCTCCCCACGTTCCGGGATTATTCACCAACACCATTCCCGCGATAGTCATTCCGCGAAAAACATCCAACGATACAAGACGAGTTTGTGCCAATTCAGCCGCCATATTTTATTTTCCTTTTTCTTTAGAATTTGTTGAAGATAGAATCGAATATAGACTAAAAAGTTCAATTTGTTTAGTCGAACCATCATAATAGCAAGATAACTTTCAAAAATACGATAACTACTCTGTAAAATGAGTTTTTTAATATAAACGCAGAGAACGCAGGGGTCGCAAAGTTTATACCAATGTTTGAATTTACAGGATGATTGTTTAATATAATCTGTGCGTTCTTCGGCGCTCTCTGCGTTAGAAAACACCAGAGAATTTATTTTACCGGGTAACAACTTTGGAATCTTGAAGTTTGCTGAATTGCAGAAATGTAAATATTATTTTGGGTTTTGCGGCTCAATGTCTTACAATTTTTTACAATTAAAAACTAACTTTTTTGTAATTGCCCGCATCAAAAAATTGCCCGCAATTCATTTTCTAAATTCGTGTGAGGTAATAATGAGAAGACTCGTCGTTTTTTTATCGGTATTTTTAAGTTTTACACTGGTCGGGCTCGCCCAATCGGGATAGTGGCCGATCGCGTTGTTGGCGTT
>JANLTD010000532.1:0-1911 GCA_031362765.1 Acidobacteriota bacterium
TGCGAACTCTCGGAACTTGCTTTGCCGAGCGACGGTTATTGGATCGATCGCCTTATCGAAACCTGTCAGACCGAAAGCAAGCTCAACAACGAACTCGCTTTTGTCAAAAATTGTCTGAGCGCGCCGCTGCGCGCGCTTTCAAACGGTGCACGCGTTTTTGTGATGATCGACGATTTGCACGAAGCCGAATATTTCACGGACGAGATTGATCTTGTTCGCGAGCTCGGGGAAATTTTTTCACGCTCCGACGTGCCGTTCGTCTTTGGCGGACGCCGCCGATCTTTGTCGGGCGGCAATGCGGATGATTTTGAAACCTTGCAAATCAAACCGCTCGCGTTTGCCGATTCAGGGTTATTGATCGAAAATCTTTCGGCAAAATACGCTGTCAGGATCAATGACCAAACACGCGATCTGCTTGCCGTTCAGTTTGACGGAAATCCCTTGTTCATTAAATTTATGTTTCAATCGGCGAGCGAAAACCGCCTCTCGCTCGACAGTTTTCAAAAGGTTGAAAGAATTTACGCGGACGAAATTTTCGGCGGCAAGATCGCCAGATTTTACGATGCGGTTTTTGAAGAAATCGCCCCCAATATCGAAACGCAGAAAAATATTTTGAGTCTTTTATTCGATGCTTTGAGCGTCGAAAATGAAAGAGCGCACATTGAAACGTGGCGATCGCGCACCAACGTTGACGATCTGGAGTTTTCGCGTCTGATGCGGCTTTTGAACCTGAACGAAATTATCCGGGTGACTTCAAATCTGGTCGAACCGATGAACGAAGATCTGATTTTGAGCGATTATCTGGCGGCGCGTTTCCGGCTCGAGATCATATTTCAAAATCGTGCTTTAACGGTCGGCGAAACGCTTTCGGAATTTCTGAAACGAGCGCCGCGCCTGATGGCTGATTTTTACCGGCGCAGTTCGGCGATCGGTTTGCGCGAGCTGCTCGGCGTTTTCGATTGTCAGGAAATTCCGCGAAGTTTGATCGATTATTCCCGTTTCAAAGCCGAATTAAAAGGTGCGCCGAATGAAGAAATTCTTAAATCGCTCAAAAATGAAACGGAAAAAATCACGCTGCCGCAGATCGTTTACACGGCGCATACGGTTTCGTTTTACGCGCAATTTGCGAAGGTCGCCGACCGGACACGTTCGGCGGTCGCGCTCGGGTTTATCGAATCCAGATATTCGGACGACGACGAAACGGTCTGGATCGCCGCCGAAATTGATTCAAAACTCGAAGCGAAAAAAGAACTCGCGGAATTTTGGTGCGATAGATTGGAAATGGTCGCGCTTGTCTGCAATTTTGTAAATTATAAGATCTGGCTGGTCGCGCCCGAAGGTTTTTCGCCCGAAGCGATGGAGGTTCTGCAAAGCCGCAACGCTTTCGGTTCGAGCAAAAAACAGGTTGAATTACTGGTTGATTTTCTCGGCATCAAAGACGCGCTCGGCGAACGGGTCAAGGCGAACGAATACGAAATGGTCGTGCCGATGGGCGAAGATACCGAACTTATCGCCGCGCAAACCATCGAAGAAATCGCCAAACGGCATCATTTTGCCCCCAAAGCGATCAATCAGATCAAGACGGCTTTGGTTGAAGCCTGTATCAATGCGGCCGAACACAGCTTGAGTCCCGACCGCAAGATCTATCAAAAATTTACGGTCGAAGACGACCGGATCATCATCACCGTATCAAATCGCGGTTTGCGTCTGGCGGACAAAAAAGCGACGGAAATCTCGCCTGACGCTGGGCGGCGCGGCTGGGGTTTGAAACTGATGAAAAACTTGATGGACGAAGTGAAATTCGAGCAAACAGACGACGGCACGCGCATCTCAATGACCAAATATCTTATCTGATCAGGTTTTTGGTTTTTGGTTTTTGGTTTTATTCAATAGAAACCTGTTGATTTACCA